>NZ_JAZDXA010000004.1:5075-90198 GCF_040170545.1 Sphingobium sp. MK2 | reverse complement strand
TCGATAGGGTGACACCCCTCCGTCAGCACTTCGTGCTGCCACCTCCCCCACAGGGGGAGGATTTCGTTTGATTTGCTTTATCAAGCCCTGCCGTCATTCTATTATCAATTCTTTGCATCCCCGCTTCCCGCTGCGCCCGACTTGCGATAGTCGGGGCGTAATTATGAACAGGGACAGGCAGGTTCGGCGAAAGGGAGAGATGGCGTCATGATGACGCTCAGTCCCCTTGCCGCCATCATATTGGGTGTCGTGCTGGCCGGATGGCTGGCGGCGGCCGTTTGGGCGCTTGCCAGTGGACAGCGAATGCGCCGCGAGGGCATGCAGGCCCAAGGCAAGTTTGATCGCCTCGCAACATTGCTGGTTTCAGCGCCCGCCGCGCCCGTCATCATTCACCCCGATGGACGTATGGAAGCGGCCGATCGCCTGGCAAAATGGCTTGGCAAGCCGCGCGTCCCCAACTTTGCCTCCGAACTCACGGCAGCCGATGGCGGGCTGGAGCCGGAAGATGCGGCAGCGCTTGCCGGTGAGATTGCGTCGGCGCAACGCGCTGGCAAGAGCTTCTCGCTGCCAGTGCGGGGGACAGGGTCTTCGCGTTTGCTGTTGGTGCGCGGTGCGTCGGCCGCACCGGAACTGGCCTCCAGTGGCGGCGTGGTGTTGTGGATATTCGACGCAACCGACAGCCAAGCGGAAATACGTTCGCTCCAAAGCAAGGTCGGCCAGCTTAGCGACGCGCTCGAAGCGCTCGCAGGGCTGGTCGAAGCTGCGCCCTTCCCGATGTGGCACCGGACCCCCGACCTTCGCCTCAGCCTTGTCAACAGCGCCTATGTCCACGCCGTGGACGGTGGCAGCGCCCATGACGTCATCGCGCAGGGCATCGAACTGGTCGAGCCTGTGGGTGGCCTTTCCCCGCAATCCGCCGCAGCCGAGGCCGTGGCGCAGGACGAACCGATCGCCCGTATGGTGCCAGCAACCATTGACGGCGAACGGCGCACGATGCGCGTGGTCGACGTGCCGCTCGGCGTTGCCGGGGTCGCGGGCTATGCGATGGACCAGCATGAACTGGAACAGGCACGGGTGGAGCATCGTCGACTGGAAGCGGCGCAGCGCGACTTGCTTGATCGGCTGTCGGCTGGCGTGGCCCGTTTTGGCCCCGACCGGGCGTTGCGCTTCTGGAACCAGCCTTTCATCAGCCTGTTCGCGCTGCGTCAAGAGCAACTGGCCGATTCGCCCTTGTTCGAGCGGGTGCTCGATCAGATGCGCGACGCGCGGCGCATTCCCGAACATCGCGATTTTCCTGCCTGGCGCGCGGAACGGCGCGACTGGTTCCTGTCGCCCGACCCGCGTGAGGAAAATTGGCTGTTGCAGGACGGCACCCATTTGCGCGTCTATGCGCAGCCCTTGCCCGATGGCGGCCTGCTGCTGATCTTCGAGGATCGCACCGAGCAGGTGCAATTGTCGAGCGCGCGCGACACGCTGTTGCGGGTGCGGACGGCGACTTTCGACAATCTGTTCGAATCGATCGGCGTATTTTCGTCCGACGGGCGGCTGCAGATGTGGAACAGCCGGTTCCGCAGCATTTGGGGCGCGACGGAAGAGATGCTGGCCAAGCACCCCCGTATCGACGACCTGATGCGCGACGTGCAGGCGCGGCTAGCCAAGCCACAACAGGCCAATCTGGTCCGCGAACTGGTCCGCGCCGCCACGATCGAGCGCAAGCAGCGCGCGGGCCATGTCGGTTTCGCCGATGGACGCATCTTCGAATTTGCTGCTATTCCGCTGCCCGACGGCAATGCGCTGTTCACCATGCTGGACGTGACGGACAGCCGCCGGGTGGAGCAGGTGCTGCGCGACCGCAACGAAGCGCTGGAGCAGGCGGATCAGGTCAAGACCGCCTTCGTCACCAATATGAGCTATGAACTGCGCACTCCGCTGACGACCATCGCTGGCTTTGCCGAGATGATGAGCGCGGGTTATGCTGGCGAACTCAGCCCATCGGCCAAGGACTATGTCGATGGCATCCTTCAGAGCACAGGCCGCCTCGCCATGCTGATCGACAATGTGCTGGACCTGACCCAGGGCGAGGCGGGCACCCTGCCGATCGACCGTGCGCCCGTTGATCTGGCGGCCGTGGCGCGAGAAAGCGCCAACCGGCTGAGCGCCGACGCGAAGGCCAAGGGCATTGACCTCGCCGTTTCACTGGAAAACAGTCTGGGCGTGGTGCAGGGCGACGCGCGGCGCATCGGCCAGGCGATCGATCACCTGCTCGACAATGCACTGGCCCATTGCGGCAAGGGCGCGCGCGTATTGCTGCACGGCGATGGCAGCGGCGACAAGGCGCGGATCGTCATTTCGGACAATGGCCCCGGCATTCCGGCCGCCCAGCAGGATGCGATTTTCGATCCGACCGCGCGCGCGGGTCAGGCGCGGGCCGGGGGCCGTGCGGGCATCGGCCTGCCGCTCGCCCGCCAACTGGCGCAGGCACATGGCGGCACGCTGCAACTGGTGTCCGAAGCGGGGCAGGGGACCATGATCGTGATCGAATTGCCGCGTGGCTGACCGCGCCATCCATCTGGCCGACGAAGCGGCGATGCTTGACCTTGGCCAGCGCCTCGCGGGGCAGGCGCGCATTGGCGATGTGATCGCGCTTTATGGCGGGCTGGGCGCGGGCAAGACAACGCTGGCGCGTGGCATCCTCGAAGCGTTGGGACTGGAAGGCGAGGCGCCGAGTCCGAGTTTCGCGATCGTCCAGCCCTATGACGTGCCCGAAGTCCGCCTGCCGGTCGCGCATGTCGATCTCTACCGGCTCGACGACGCGCGTGAGGCCGACGAGCTGGCGCTCGGCGACTATCTGATGGACAGCCTGTTGATCATCGAATGGCCTGATCGATTGGGCGATGCGCTGTGGCCGCATGCGCTAGGATTGACCATTGCGTTCGACTCGGATGGCGGACGGCGCTTGACAGCGGACGTGCCGGACGCTTGGACGGAGCGATGGTCACAGCTATGATCCCGCCCGCCGCCGCGCCCGCTTTCCTCGCCCGCGCGGGCTGGGGCGACGCCGCCATCCTTCCGCTTGCCGGCGACGCCTCTTTCCGCCGCTACTTCCGCGTCATCGACGACAGCCGCCGGGCCGTTTTGATGGATGCGCCCCCGCCGCACGAAGATCCCCGCCCTTTCATCGCCATCGCCGAACATCTGCTGACTGATGGCTTTGCCGCGCCCCGCATATTCGCGCGCGACCTGGACGACGGGTTGGTGCTGATCGAGGATTTCGGCGACCTGCGGGTCAAGGAGCATCTAGATGCCCGGCCCGATGACGAAATGGCCGTCTACGCCCGCGCGATCGACCTGCTTGCCGACCTGCACCGCCTGCCTGCCGCGCCCGTGCCTGCCTATGACCGCGCCGTTTATCAGCGCGAAGTCGGGCTGCTGACGGAATGGTATTGCCCGGCGATCGGCCTCGCGGTCGATCAGGACGCTTATGTTGCAGCCTGGGATGCCGTGCTGCCGCAGGTCGAGCAGTCGGCCAGCCCGACCGTCACGGTGCTGCGCGACTATCATGCCGAAAATATCATGCTGATCGACCGGACGACCTCGCATGGCCTGGGCCTGCTCGATTTTCAGGACGCGCTCGCGGGGCATCCCGCCTATGATCTCGTGTCATTGTTGCAGGATGCGCGGCGCGATGTGCCGCCGGAAGTCGAGGCAGCGATGCTGGCGCATTACAAGGCCGTGGCGCAACCGCCCGCTGATTTCGACGCGGCATATGCGGTGCTGGGCGCACAGCGCAATGCCAAGATCATCGGCATCTTCACCCGCCTGTGGCAGCGGGACGGCAAGCCGCGCTACCTCTCCTATCTGCCGCGCATGTGGGGCCTGCTGGAGCGCGATCTTGCGCATCCCGCACTGGCCCCGGTGGCCGACTGGTTCGCCGCGAACATTCCGACCGACAAGCGCCATGACGCGCTCACGGAGTTTCGGGCGGCATGATCGACACGGCGATGCTCATGGCGGCGGGCCTTGGCAAACGGATGCGTCCGCTGACCGCCACCCGGCCCAAGCCGCTGGTCAAAGTGGCGGGCCAGCCCTTGATGGATCATGCGCTCGACCGGCTGGAAGCAGGCGGCATCCGCAAGGTAGTGGTGAACGTCCATTATCTCGCCGACACGGTCGAGGCGCATTTGCGCGCGCGCAAGGGCGGGACGGAGTTCCTGATCTCCGACGAGCGCGCCAAATTGCTGGAGACGGGCGGTGGTCTAGTCCACGCCAAGCCACTGCTGGGCGACAAGCCCTTCGTCTGCGCCAATAGCGACAATCTGTGGATCGACGGGCCACAGGACACGCTGGCGCTGATGCAGCGCCATTGGGATGCCGATCGGATGGACGCGCTGCTGTTGCTGGTGCCGCTGGCGCGGGCCAACTGCCATAGCGGGCCGGGCGATTTCCACATGGACGCCAATGGGCGGCTGACCCGACGCAAAAGCGCGCATGTCGCGCCCTTCGTCTTTACCGGGGTACAGATCCTGTCCCCGTCGCTGCTGGTCGATCCGCCCGCCGACGTCTTTTCCACCAACATCTTCTGGTCCCGCGCGATCGCCGCTGGGCGGCTCTATGGTGTTTCGCACCAAGGGCTGTGGTTCGACGTCGGCACGCCGCAGGCCATTCCGGTGGTCGAAGCCATGCTCGCCCATGGGTGATCGCGGACGCCCCGCACTCTTCACGATACCCGCGCATCGCGCTTTTGCCGACGCCCTTGTCGCGGGCATCATGGCGCGGCAAGGACGCGATCCGCTGGCGCTGTCGCGAGGCATGATCCTGTTGCCCAGTAATCGCGGCGTGCGGGCGGTAGCCGACGCTTTCGTGCGCGCGTCAGGCGGGGGATTGCTGCTCCCCCGGCTTATTCCGATCGGCGACCCGGACATAGGGGAGCAAGTCGGTGGGGCGCTTGATCCATTGGGCGAGGATCATCCCGTCGCGCCTGCAATAGCGCCGATGCAGCGGCAGATGATCCTTGCTCGCTTGGTACAGCAGGCACAACCCGGTATCGATGCCGGACAGGCGCTGAAACTGGGGCAGGCGCTGGGACAGGTGCTGGACCAGATGCAGGTCGAACGGCTGACCCCCGACGCGCTGCGCAAGCTTAGCCTTTCAGACGAATTGTCAGGTCATTGGCAGAAGTCATTGACCCTGTTAGAGATTATCATTGCCCGTTGGCCGGCCGAACTGGCGCGGCTTGGCTGCATCGATCTGGTCGATCGGCGCAATCGCCTGTTCGATCGGCTGGCCAAACGCTGGGCCAACGCGCCGCCCTCTGGCTTCGTCGTCGCGGCGGGTATTTCGACCACGGCCCCTGCCGTGGCAGGACTGTTGCGCCGGATCGGCGAGATGCCGGGCGGCATGGTGGTGTTCGCCGGGCTGGACCAGCATATGGACGATGCGGCCTGGCAGGCGATCGGCCCGTTCGATCCTGACCCGGTGACGGGCCGTGCGCCCGCGGGGCATGAGAGCCATCCCCAATATGCGCTCAAGCGCCTGCTTCACGCCATGAGCGCGACACGCGACGATGTGGCTCAATGGCGCTGGGGCAGCGAACATGATGCGCGGGCGGTGCGCGGGCGCAATATTTCCAATGCGATGCTGCCGCCGCGCCTGACCAGCGGCTGGCGCGACCTTAAGACTGCCGACCGCTCACTTGCCGGTGTAGAGGCGCTGGATGTCGCGACGCCGGGCGAGGAGGCGCAAGCCATCGCCATTGCCCTGCGCGAGGCATTGGAAACGCCGGGACGGACCGCAGCTTTGGTGACGCCAGACCGGCAATTGGCGACGCGCGTGTCCGCGCATCTGCGCCGTTGGGGGATAGAGGCAGATGATTCGGCGGGCTTGCCGCTCTCTCGCCTGCCGCCCGGTACGCTGCTGATCGCGATGGCGCAGGCGGTGGCGGAGCGCTTTGCCCCGGTTGCGCTGCTGACGTTGCTCAAACATCCGCTGGTGATGCGTGGGGCGGGGCGTCTCGCCTGGCTGGAGGGCGTGCGCGGTCTTGATCTGCTGCTGCGCGGCCCGCGTCCGCAGGCCGGGCTGATCGGCATCGACCAATTATTGCGCCCGCGCGAGGATGAAGACCGGCAAGGCGCCTTGCGCGAACAGGTGCGCGATTGGTGGCCGCAGGCGCGCGCGTTGCTCGAACCGCTGGAGCGCGCATTCCTCGCGACGCCCGACCTGTCGGGCCAGCTTGCCGCTATCCGCGAGCAAGCGGGTGCGCTGACGGGGGACGCGATCTGGGCCGGGCATCAGGGGCAGGCCGCCGCCGATCTGTTCGCCGAGATGGAGGCGGCTGCGCCCGAAGGGCCACGTCAGGCTGACATGCGCGCTTTGCCCGTTCTGCTCGACCATATGCTGGGCGGCGTGTCGGTGCGTCCGCCCCAGGGTGGTCATCCGCGCATTGCGATTCTGGGCCTGATCGAAGCGCGGCTGCAACAGGCCGATCTCATGGTGCTGGGTGGCCTTAACGAAGGCACCTGGCCCGGCCTGCCCGCGCCCGACCCGTGGCTTGCGCCGCGCATCCGGCGCGAATTGGGCCTGCCGGGGCTGGAAACCCGCATTGGCCTGGCCGCGCATGATTTCGCCAGCGCGCTGGGTGTCCCCCATGTCCTCATCACCCGTGCGCGGCGCGGTGGCAGTGGCCCGGCGGTCGCTTCGCGCTTCTGGCTGCGGTTGAAGGCCATGTCCGGCCCGCAATGGAAAAGCGCCGACCGTTATGCCGTGCTGGCGCAGGCGATCGACCGGCCCGATGGCCATCACCCGGCTTCGCGGCCCGCGCCGGTGCCGCCTTTGTCCGTGCGGCCAAGGCTGATCCCGGTGACGGATGTCGATCGGCTCAAGGCCGACCCCTATGCCTTCTACGCCCGTCGCATCTTGCGCCTGGCCCGGCTCGATCCGGTCGATGCCGATGCGGGACCGGCCTGGCGCGGGACGGCGGTGCATGAAATCCTCCAGCATTGGGCGGAGGCGGGCACGCTCGATCCCGCTGACCTGGAAGCGCGTGCGCAGGCGATGTTCGACCGGCCCGAAGTCCATCCCTTGCTCAAAGCCCTGTGGCAACCGCGCCTGATGGAAGCGATCCGCTGGATCGCGGCGGAGGTCGCCAAGGACAAGGCGGCAGGACGCACGATATTGGCGGTCGAGCGCGAAGGTAGGGCGGAGGTCGCCGAGGTTACGCTAATGGGCAAGGCCGACCGGATCGACCGCTTGCCCGACGGCACGTTAGGCGTCATCGACTATAAGACCGGCAAACCGCCCAGCGCCAAGATGGTCAAGGCGGGCTATTCGCTGCAACTCGGCCTGCTGGGCGTCATCGCCGAGATGGGCGGTTTTGATGGGCTTGGTGATCAGCCGCGTGCGGCCGACTTCGAATATTGGTCGCTTGCCAAGAAGGGCGACCAGTTCGGCTATCGCGAAAGTCCGGTCGATCTGACAGGCAGCCGTGGCAAGATCGTCACGTCCAGCTTCACCGCCCATGCCCATGAGCAATTCAGTGGATTGGTGGCGGACTATCTGCTTGGCACCGCGCCCTTTACCGCGCAACTCAACCCGGAAGTTGCCAATTATGGCGATTATGACCAGCTCATGCGGCTGGAGGAATGGTATGGCCGCGACGATGGCTAAGGCGCGCCCACTCCAGAAGCTGCTCGGCAATCAGGCGCAGGCCGCCGCGCCCGACGCCCATGTCTGGCTGTCCGCATCGGCCGGCACGGGCAAGACCCATGTGCTTACCGCGCGCGTCTTCCGCCTGCTGCTGCAGGGCGTGCGCCCGGAAAATATCCTGTGTTTGACCTTCACCAAGGCAGGCGCGGCGGAAATGGCCGATCGCATCCATGACCGGCTCGCCGCCTGGGTGCAGATGGATGACAAGGGGTTGTTCGCTGACCTTGAGGCTTTGGGCGAAGAGTCCGGCCCCGATGCCCGTGAGCGTGCCCGCCGCCTGTTCGCCGAAGTGCTGGAATCAACGGGTGGTGGCCTGCGCATCCAGACCATTCATGGCTTTTGCCAGCAATTGCTGACCGCCTTTCCGCTGGAGGCGGACCTGGTGCCCGGCTTCCGCCCGCTCGACCAGCGCGAACAGAGCGCATTGGCGCGGCAAACCTTGGCCGACATGGCGGTTCGGGCGCAGGAGCAGGGCGATGGCGCACTGATCGGCGCGCTGCAGGCGATCAGCCTGCGGCTGGGCGAGGGTGGTGCGGAACATTTCCTGCTGCGCTGCGCCGCGCGCGTCGATGCGCTGGCGGCGCTGCCAGATCCGATCGCGCCTTGGCTCGCGGGCCAGTTCGATCTGCCGGAGGGCGATATTGATCAATGGCTTGCTGACCAATGTTCCGACGATGTCTTCGACATGCGGACCTTGTCTGCGCTGGTCGCCGCCAATGTCGTCTGGGGCAAGGGGCGGGGTCTTGAACGCTGTGACCGGATCGCTGCCTGGCGCGCTGCCAATCCTGCCACCCGCGCGGCGACCCTGGCCGATCTGCACCGCGCCTGGGCGAAAACCGATGGTGATCTGATCGAGGCCAAGGGCTGGGTGCCGCCGGACGACGGCTATGGTGCCTTGTCCACTCGCCTGCACACGCGCTGCGCCGAACTGCTCGCAACCAAGGCCCGTGCTGATTATGCCGCTTTGCTGGCGCAGGGACTTCATGCCGGACGCGCCTATGCCATGGCCTATGCCGAGGGCAAGCGGCTGGCCGGGGCCGTCGATTTTGAGGATCTGATCGCCCGTGCGGCCCGCCTGTTGGAACAGGATGGCATCGCCGAATGGATTCGCTACAAGCTCGACCAGCGGATCGACCATATATTGGTGGATGAGGCGCAGGACACCAATGCCGCGCAATGGCGCATCGTTCGCACGCTGTCCGAAGAGTTTTTCGCAACCGAATGGGAAGCGGGCGAAAAAATCCGCACCATCTTCACAGTTGGCGATTTCAAACAGGCAATCTTCGGCTTTCAGGGGACCAGCCCCGCCAATTTCGCCGCTGCGCAAATCCTGTTCCAGCGTGATGCCGACCATTCGGGCCACCGGCTCCACGACCTGTCGCTGGACCATAGTTTCCGCTCCACGCCCGCCGTGCTGGACGTGGTGGATCGTACCATCGCGACCCTTGATGCAGGGCGGCTGGGGCTGGAACCCGGCGATGTGCGGCACATCAGCGCCAATCTCCATCCCGGCGAAGTGCAATTGTGGAAGCCGGTGATCGCGGGCCTGTCCGACGATGCCGAGGGCGAAGAAAATTGGGCCGCCGATCAGGAACGCAAGCTGGCGGAGAATATCGCGCGCCAGATCAAGAGCTGGATCGACGACGGGCTGATGCTCGAAAGCCGGGGGCGCCCGGTGCGTGCGGGCGACATCATGATCCTGGTGCGCCGCCGCAATGAACTGGCGCGGTTGATCGTCGCCCGCCTCTATGAGGAAAAGGTCGCGGTTGCGGGGATCGACCGACTGCGGCTCAATGCGCCGCTCGCCGTGCGCGATTTGCTCGCCGCGCTCCGCTTTGCGGTGCAGCCGGAGGATGATCTCAACCTCGCCGCGCTGCTGGTATCGCCCCTGATCGGCTGGACCCAGGACGACCTCATGACCCGGCTGATCGGTCGGCGGGGCGGATTGTGGCGGCACCTGACCCACTCTCTGGACGATGGCTTGCTCCAGCCCTTGCGCGACCTGCTGGCGGTAGCGGATTTTTCGACGCCCTATCGCTATTTGGAAGCGATCCTGTCTGGGCCGATGGATGGCCGCCGTCGCCTGATCGACAGGCTGGGCACCGAAGCGGCGGACCCGATCGAGGAATTGCTGAATGCGGCGCTGGGGTTCGAGCAGGACGACCACCCTTCGCTTCAGCGGTTCATCGACTGGTTCGACCGGGGCGAGGTGGACATCGTGCGCGATGCCGCGGCGCAGGGGGACAATCTGCGGCTGTTGACCGTACATGGGGCCAAGGGCTTGCAGGCCCCCATCGTCATTCTTGCCGATGCCTGCCTCGATCCCGATGCGGGCAACCGGATGGATGGGCTGGAATGGAACGGCTTGCCGATCCTGCCGCCGCGCAAGCCTGAACGGCAAGGGCCGATCGGTGACCTTGCCGAAGAGGCGGCGCGGGTCGAGCGGCAGGAACATTGGCGGCTGCTCTATGTCGCGCTGACGCGGGCGGAGGAGCGGCTGGTCGTTGCCGGATCGCTTGGCCCGGCGGCCAAGGGGCAGGTGAAGCCGGAAAGCTGGTATGGCGCGGTCGAGGCGGCGATGGAATCGCTTGGTGCGCCGTGTGAAGACGACCCGATCTGGGGCCAGGCGCGCCGCTGGCGGGGGACGGAAAGCCTGCCGCGCGCAAAGGCCGATACGGAGGTGGCTGAGATGCGCGATAGCGTGGCCGAACCAACATGGCTTCGCCAGCCTGCGCCGGTGGAGGCGCGCCCACCACGTCCGCTCGCGCCATCAGCCGCGGTCGAGGATGAACAGCCCTATCCGCCGCCGACACCGGCGATGCGCGCGGCGGCTGACCGGGGCCGCTGGCTCCATGCGCTGTTCGAGCGATTGCCCGCCGTGCCGATCGATCGCCGCCGGGACGCGGCCGACCGCTGGCTGGTCCAGCAAGGCGTTGACGACGCAGCGCTGCGCCAAGAGGTAATCAACCAGGCCTTGCGCGTGATCGACGCGCCCGATTTCGCCGGACTGTTCGGGCCGGACGCACTTGCCGAAGCGCCGATCGCGGCAGTGGTGGGCGAAGCGGTGATTGCGGGAACGGTGGACCGGCTGTGCGTCGGCGCGGATCGTGTCCAGATCGTCGATTTCAAGACCGGGCGAGTCGCGCCGCTGACATTGGCCGAGGTGCCGATGGCGCATGTCCGCCAGATGGCGACCTATGTCGCCGCGTTGCAAGTCATCTTCCCCGACCGGGCGATCGAGGCGGGATTGCTCTACACCAGCGCCCCGCGTCTCATCACCCTGCCGCCCGAACTGCTCGCGGCGCACAAGCCCGGCTTTGTGCCCGCGCAGGAGAATTTGCCGCTCCCGCCCGTTGAGCCGGGCGAGCAGGCGTCCTAGATAGCCAAGCAACGCAAGGAGAATAAAGACATGGCCACCAAGGCAGTAACCGACGCCAGCTTTCAGCAGGATGTGATCGACGCCGACAAGCCCGTGCTTGTTGATTTCTGGGCCGAATGGTGCGGTCCGTGCAAGATGATCGGCCCGGCTCTGGAGGAAATTTCCGAGGAACTGGGCGACAAGGTGGTGATCGCAAAGGTCAATATCGACGAAAACCCCGATGCACCCGGCAAATATGGCGTGCGCGGCATCCCGACGATGATCCTGTTCAAAAATGGCGAGGCCGCGGCGACCAAGGTCGGCGCAGCGCCCAAGAGCGCGCTCAAAAGCTGGCTGGAAAGCGTCCTGTAAGATCGATGCAGGCGGGCAGGGTTAGCGGAACAAGATCTCCGCTGCCCTGTCCCACAAACGCGGCGAGGACGCACCCAGCAGTCCCCGGCGCGTGTCGCCAACGAGATACGGCGACCCATCGAGCCGCTGGCAGCAGCCGCCCGCTTCGTTCAGGAACAATGTGCCTGCGGCATGGTCCCACGGCAGCGTCCGAGCGAATACCGACACATCATTCTGCCCCAGCACCAACCGAGGATATTGTTCGGCGGCACAACGTGGAATGTCCACCAGCGCGAAGCGGTTATGCGACCGCTGCTGAATGTCCGCCCGTTCCTCCGGCGTCATGAAATAGACCGCCAGCGCCGCGATCGGCAAGTCGCCGCCGCTCTCGCGCGCCTGCACCTGTTCGCCGTCAATATGGCTGCCCCCGCCCAGCATGGCATGGCACAAGCGACCAGTCAGTGGGTCGAGTATCCAACCCGCCAGTGTCGCGCCGCCATCAACGAGCGCGATCATGATGCCGAAGGGTGGATGGCCCGCCGCGAAATTGCCAGTGCCGTCAATCGGGTCGATGATCCAGTTCAATCCGTCGCCCGCCCGATAAAGGATCGTCGGGTCTGCCGCGCAGGCTTCTTCGCCGATGATCCCGGCTTCGGGTAGGATCGCGGTCAGTCCTTCGGCCAGACGAAGCTCGCTTTCCTTGTCAGCGATGGTGACCAGATCGTCGGCTGCCGCCTTGGCACTGATTTCATGGCTTGCCAGATTACGATAGCGGGGCATGACGATGTCGCGCGCGACATCACGCATCAGGTCGACTACAGGCCTATGGATATCGAGTTGCATCAGCTACGATAGTCCGCGTTGATCGCGATATAGCCATGCGTCAGGTCACAGGTCCACACCGTCGCACGGCCCTCGCCCAGTCCCAGATCGACGCCGATTTGGATATCCTGCCCTTTGAGATGCGCGGCGACGGGCGCCTCGTCATAGCCTTCGACCGCCAGGCCGCCGGTCGCTACCTGCGTGGCACCAAAGCGGATCGACAGAAGATCGCGATCGGCCGGTTCGCCGGCCTTGCCGATGGCCATGACGATCCGGCCCCAATTGGCATCCTCACCCGCAAGCGCCGTCTTGACCAGCGGCGAATTGGCGATCGACAGGCCGATGCGATGCGCGCTTTCGTCGCTCACCGCGCCTTCGACGCTGATCTCGACGAATTTAGTCGCACCTTCGCCATCGCGCACGACCAGATGCGCGAGTTGGCGGCAAATGTCCGACAGCGCGGCGTGGAAGGCATCCGCCCCCGCATCGTCCATGCTGGTGATCGGCGCATTGCCCGCCTTGCCGGTGGCAAAGGCCAGCACCGTGTCGCTGGTCGAGGTATCGCTATCGACCGTGATGCAGGAAAATGTCCGCTTGTTCGCCGCCGACAACATTTGTTGAAGTAGGGCCGGATCGATCGCCGCGTCGGTGAAGATATAGCCCAGCATCGTCGCCATATCCGGGGCGATCATGCCCGATCCCTTGATGATGCCGACCAGTTCTACGCGCGTGTCGCCGATCATCGCGGAAACATGGGCACCCTTGGCATAAGTGTCGGTTGTGCCGATGGTGGTGGCGGCTGCCTCCCAGTCGCAAGGCGCTGCGTCGAACGCTGCTTCCAGCCCTGCTTCGGCCTTGTCGATGGGCAGGGGCACACCAATCACCCCGGTCGATGAAATCAGCACGTCGGAAGGCAGGCAGCCCAAATGGTTGGCGACCTTCGCCGCAATCGCTTCCACCGCTGCGCGTCCGCGATGGCCGGTAAAGGCATTGGCATTGCCAGCATTGACCACCAGCGCCCGCGCAGACCCCAATGGAATGGCATCGCGACACCATTCGACCTCTGGCGATGGGCACAGGCTTTGTGTCGTCACGCCCGCAACCGCCGTGCCTGCATCCAGTTCGATATAGGTCAGGTCGCAACGGTCCCAATCCTTGTAGCGCGCCTGCGCCACGCGCAGCGTCACGCCGGCGATGGGCGGCAAGACAGGAAAATAGGCGGGGGCGAGGGGGGAGCGCTGCATCTGTGTCTCGCTATAAAGTCGATGGGTGCTCCTTTAGGCAGGCCGTGCCCCGGAACAAACAAGTTTTTCGTTTCGATGCCAGATGCCGTCAAACGCAGGCGGAGGTGAAGATAACGGGCGATCCGGTTATGATGGTGCCAGCGAGGCCCACCAGTGCGGACACGGTTGCCAGGCGTCGTTCCAATCCTTTTGGCAGCCGTGCGGCCCAGCGGAGCACCACAACACCGCCTAGCGCGAAACAGACCCAGGTGACGACCATCGTCCACCGGAACGCCGAACCGCCGGGCAGAGGCCAGCCATGCCATCCGCCCGCGCAGCCAATACCGTGGAGGGCATAAAGAAGCGAAAAGGCCAAAGCCCACAGCCATAGGCCGACCGTCACGCGCCCCAGCATCCTCATGTCAGCACCATAGGCACGAACAGGCACGACAGCACGATGATCGTCACCACCGCGCCATAAGTGGCGAACATCCGGGTTATCGTTGATTCCTGCGACCGAGCCACGGAGACATAGCCCGCGCCGATCCGGGCATGCAGGAAGATCGCACAGAAAAGCGCCATGAACGCATGCACCCCCGCATAGACGATCAGCGCCCAGCTTGCAGCGGCATAGGCATGGCTGGTCGGCGAGGGCAGGGCGGTTATCCCCAACGCGACAAGCGCCACGATAGCAACGACCTGCGCCGCGGCCGCCATCCTCATGATCCGCCGGGCTATTGCCAAAGCGCCCGTCATCAAGACGCGGTGAACCCGTTGCGCCAACAGGGCACCGGCCAACACAGCTAGCCCAGCGATCAGGCCAAATATCACACCACCGTCAATCAAAGCCGGAGGCGGCCAGTTAGGGGCGATGACCCACAGAAAGGCATAACCAAACAGGAGTGACGAGAACAGCGTGCCATCGGCCACCAGCAGCAAACGACTTCCCCACCAGCCCGGTCCGCCATGCGCCTCCCGATGAACCGGGGCCGACTGGCCGCAACCAATGGATACCGGCCCCACATCCGATCGTGCGCCAAGCGCCCATAGCCACTGCCAGGCCATGATTGTAACGCCTGCAAGGGGGAGTAGCGCGAGCCAATAATAGCCCAACAGCAACGACAGGAAAAAACATCCGGTCACGGCTGCGGTTATTAGCGGCAAACGGCTATTGCCTGGCAGAATGACAACATGGTCGATCGCCCCGCTGGTCGTATCCACCGCCATCGTCTCGCGCCAGCCATATCTCGCTTCGGCCAGATATCCCTCACCCCGCGCCAGCTTCAGCGCGAGATCGGGGTCGTCGCGAAGTGGCTCTCGCCCCGTAATCTGGGGCTGGCTGGCGATGTTATAGGCCGTCGCGGGGATCGGCATGGCCCATTCGAGCGTGCCCGCGTGCCAGGGGTTTCGGCGGGTGCGGCGCGACATGAAAATCTGAAGCAGAACGTCGATTGCAAAAAGCGCGAAGCCGAACGTCATGATGAAGCTGCCGACCGACGACAGGAGGTTGAGCCAGGTCCAGCCCATTTCGTCGGAATATGTATAGATTCTGCGCGGCATCCCCAGCAATCCGGTCAGGTGCATCAGGAAAAAGGTCATGTTGAAACCTATGAGGATCAGCCAGAAGGCTGCCTCGCCCAACTGCTGAACGCGCGCGCGCCCGGTAAAATGGGGTAGCCAGTAATAAGCCCCGGCGAGCATCGGAAAGATGAACCCGCCGACCAGCACATAATGGAGATGGGCGACCACGAAATAGCTGTCATGCGCCTGCCAGTCGAAGGGGACCATGGCCAGCATGACGCCGGTCAGTCCACCCAGCACGAAGACGATGAAAAAGCCAAGCAGATAGAGCATGGGTAGCTTCAGTTCTGGGCGACCGCTCCATAATGTGCCGATCCAGGCGAATATCTGCACGGCGGTCGGCACCGCCACGAGCGCAGATGCGGCCGAGAAGAATCCGAGCGCCATATGCGGGATGCCCGTGGTGAACATATGATGCACCCACAGGCCGAAACTTAAGAAGGCCAGCGCCAGCAAGGCAGCGACGATCCAGCCATAGCCGAGGATATCGGTGCGGGCCATGACGGGCAGTACAGTGGACACCACACCGGCGGCTGGCAGAAAGATGATATAGACTTCGGGATGCCCGAACAGCCAGAAAAGATGTTGCCACAAAAGCGCGCTGCCGCCACGCGCCGCATCGAAAAATGGCCAGTCGAACGCGCGTTCCACTTCGAGCAAAATGGACCCAAGGATGAGCGGCGGAAATGCCACGATCATCATCAGGGCCGTGATGAGCAGATACCAGGCGAACAGCGGCATTCGGTCAAGGCTCATGCCCGGCGCGCGCAGCTTGAGAATGGACACCGTAATCTCAACAGCCGCCGCAATCGCCGAAATCTCGACGAAGGTGATGCCCAGCAGCCAGACATCGGCATTTATGCCCGGCGTATAGGCTTTGGAGGATAGCGGCGTGTACATGAACCAGCCGCCATCGGGTGCCACCCCAAATGCCAGCGCCGCGATCAGGATCGTTCCGCCGAACAGATAGCACCACCAGCCATAGGCCGACAGGCGCGGAAAGGCCATGTCGCGGCTGCCCAGCATCTTGGGCAGCATATAGAGCGCCAATCCCTCGAACATGGGGATGGCGAACAGGAACATCATGATGCTGCCGTGCATCGTGAAGAGCTGGTTGTAGATGGCCGGACCGACAAAAGCGCTGCCGGGCGTCGCCAGTTGCGCCCGGATCAGCATGGCCAGCACGCCGCCGATCGCGAAGAAGGCAAAGGCCGCCAGGATGAAGCGCTTGCCGATATCGGAATGATTGACCGAACTGATGGTCCCGCGCCACCCCTTCGGCGTCCCCCATATCGCTGTCAGCGCCCGGTGCCGTTGCAGCGTCGTCATATTAGTCATTCTTCCCCCCGCTGGAACGCTGCCCAGCTTTCGGCATCATGCGCCATCACCCGGAAACGATTGGCGGTGTGGTTCAGGCCGCAAAATTCGGCGCATTGCCCCTCGAACAGGCCGGGATCGCTCGCTTCTATCCGCAGGATATTCGTCAGGCCCGGTATCGCGTCCATCTTGCCACCCAGCCGCGGCACCCAGAAACTGTGGATCACATCAGCGGAGGCGATGCGCACGTCCACCGGCTGTCCCGCTGGAATATGCAGAATATCACGGGTTGCGATCGTCCCGTTTGCGCCGGGCTGGCGGAACGTCCAATACCATTGATGCCCGGTTGCCTCGACAGTCACGACATCGCTGGACGGTCGCGCAATGGTGCGTTCTCCCAGCATCAGCGCATAGCCCAACAGCGCGATCAATATGACGCTGGGCATCGCGAGGCCAAGCCAGCCGATCCACAGACCACTATTTCGCGCGCCGCGAGGACCGCGCCGAAAAGCCAGCGCCAGCAAGCCCAGCGTCAACAGCGTCAATAGCGCCGACCCGCCCAGCATGACCCACCATAATGTCGCGATATGACCAGCGGCCGGCCCCGCGACATCCAGCGTTGACAACGGTCCGCCGCAACCGCCGACAATCAATGCTGGCATCAAGGCCATTATTCGGTGCAAAGCAGGGCCATGGACAAGGACATTCAATCCGACGACGCGCTGGTCGATCCGATTTCGGCTCAACCGCATTTTCATCGCACGGAATCGCAGATCGCGATTGCCGGTCACCCGATCCACGCCATGCTGGTGGCTTTTCCGATTGCGCTGACCATGTGTACCTTGGGGGCTGACGGCTTTTACTGGTGGACAGGCGACATTTTCTGGGCGCGCGCGGCCTTGTGGGCCAGTGGAATGGGCTTTTTGTTCGGCTTGCTTGCTGGCCTTTCGGGCACGGTCGAATTGCTGCTCGTGCCGGGTATTCGTGCCCGTGCGGCGAGTTGGACCCATTTCGTCATCGCCGTGATGCTGCTCTCGATTCTGGGCGCGAACTGGGGCTATCGCCTGGGCATTGGATATGAACAGGCAGTGTTGCCCTGGGGCATAATGCTCTCCGCCTTCGCCGCGGGGTTTACGGCGATTACGGGCTGGCATGGCGGCAAGCTGGTGTTCGACTATCACATCGGCACCTCATCGACCGGCAAGGGCTGATCCATCGGCGTGGTCAGCCAGGTCGGCGCAAGCGTATCGCTCAGCAATGGCTTGGCCAGCACCAGCACCAATATGGCGCTCATGACGGCCAGCGACATGGTGACGAGTAGCACCGCGCTGGGCGGCTCATAATTGCCCTGCCGCTCACCCATATTGAGCGTGACATGGCCGATCCACGCATGGAGCAGGACCAGCAATCCCACCACGACCAGCTTGGCGAACATCCAGGGCACGAACACGCCGCGCAGGAAGATGAGGGCAGTGCCCATCGCGATGGCGATGACCGCCGCCGGCGTCACCACGCCGACATAGGCGCGATGCGTCAATATCCGCAGCCGGGAGAAAGTGGCTTGCTGATGATCCTGGTCATGCTTCGCCAAAAGCAGCGGCAACGCCACTAATCCCGCGCACCAGATCGACAGGGCCGCGATATGCAGCAGTTTGAGCAATACAATCATGCCGCCATTTCCGCCCGTGTCCACAGACGTCGCCCAATCAACCCCGCGATGATCGCATAGGGAATGATGCCTGGCGCCCACATGATGAGACCGGCAAGCTGCTGATCGGCCAATTGATCCAATCCCCATTGCAGCGTCGTGCCGACATGCGCCTTATAAAGCGGCTGCGTCGCGAATGTCAGCAAGGCCCCCAACATCCCCATCTGCACCATGGCGAGGATCGCGGCGAGCGTCGCTGGCACCGCAGGCGCGCTGAACAACGCCCGCCAGAACCAAAGCGCCGTGGAAAACAGACTCGCCTGCATCAGCCAATAGGTTGGGCTGTCCATCAACGCCCGATCATAGAATGATGGGACATGCCACAACCAAAGCGTTGCTGTAGCCGCGAGGAGCGGCAGGCCCAAGCCTTGGACATGGCGGGAGGGGGAGGCCAGTGCGATGAGCGGCGCAGCGACCGCAACCAGCAGGATGTGATGAAGGGCGCGCGCAGAAAACAGGGCGACGCTCAGGGCGCAGAGCGGCGAAACAAATGCCAGCGCCAATATCGCGACACCGCCCAGAGCAAGCTGCGGATGCTTCGTCCGCAGCGCAAAGGCGGCGCATAATGCCAGCGCCAGTAACAATAGCGGATCGAAGTTCCAGCGACCGATCCATTCATCAGGCGATGGGGCGGTTCCGCAATAGCTTGTCATTACCCCAGTTCCCTCAATCATATGTCCCCTCGATCAAACCCTGTCCTTCACCCAGCCGACTGTCGAAGCCTATCATGTCCAAAGGCGATAGCGACCGCAACGGCACCGCCACCGATGACATTGCCCACCGTGCTGAAGGCGAGGTTCAAAAGTCCGCCAATCAAGTCGGGGCTTGCGCCCGGTGCTGCCAGCCATCCCAAGGGAAGCAGCGACATATTGGCGATGGAATGTTCCAGGCCAGCAGCCACGAAAATCATGACTGGGCCTAGAATGGAAACCGCCTTGCCGGTGATGGTGCGCGCATTCATGGACATCCAGACCGCGAGGCACACCAGCATGTTCGCAAGGATGGCCGAGCAGAAGATGGCAGCGGGCGATTTGGCCAGCTTGTCATCGGCCAAGGTGATCGCTGCTTCACCAACGCCATCACCAAGGCCGCCGCTGCCCGCGAATAACAGGGCGATGACAAGCGCACCGATAAGATTGCCGAACCATACCAGCGTCCATGCCCCGAACATCCGGCCTGGTTTCAGAGCGCCGGTCGTCATCGGCAGCAGCATCATCGTGTTGCCGGTGAACAGTTCAGCCCCAACGATCATAACCATCATCAGGCCCACGGAAAAGGCAAGCCCGGATAAGAGCCGCACCGCACCGCCATCTCCCATATCAGCCTGCGCCACGAGCGCGGCGATTGATCCAAAAGCAATGAACGCACCAGCCAATATCGCCAGCACCAGCATTCGCGCCCAAGGCTTCTTTGCCTTGTCCGCCAACATCTCCGGCGCAGCGGCCGCTATTTTTTCGCCAACGGGATCGTCGAAAATCGCCTCGGCCATTATCTTGCGGATGGCTCTATGCGCACCGGCACGGCCTTGCTTGCCGGGGTCTTGGAATGGCGGTCGTGATGATGCAGCGCTATCAGGGGATTAAGTTCTGGATAATAGCCCACGATCGTCCCGTCGGGCAGGTCGAAGGGGATGATTTCCAGATCGTCGATGCGACGCGCATGGCCATCGCCCGCGTCCCCGGTCAGCGACACGCGCTGGCCTTCGGTCAGACCCGCCCTCGCCATGTCGGCTGGATTGATCAGCACGACATTCCGTTTGCCTTCTATGCCGCGCAAGCGGTCGCTATAGCCATATATGGTGGTGTTGAACTGGTCGTTGGAGCGGACCGTTACGAGCCGATATCGGCCATCATCGTCCGCTACGTCTGTAGCAGCGAGCATATCAGGCGCGGTGAACTGGGCTTTCCCGCTTTCGGTTTTCCAAATTCGCTCCCGCGCGCTATTGCCCCGATAAAAGCCGCCCGGTTCAAAAATGCGTGCGTTCATATCATGAAATTCTTCATGATAAGTCTCGGCGATCAGATCGCGGACCAGACTATAGTCTGCCGTCCATTCGTCCCAGCGCACCTTGGGATTAGGAGGCAGCGTCTCCTTTGCGATGCCCGCAACGATCGCCATCTCTGATTTCAGATGCTCGCTGGCCGGTTTGCGATGACCAATGGAAGCATGGATGTGGCTGAAACTGTCTTCAATAGTGACCGTCTGCGGTCCTCCCGCCTGCAGATCCTCTTCGCTGCGGCCCAGGCAGGGAAGAAGATAGGCGATCCTGCCATTGAACAAATGTCCCCGGTTCAATTTGGTGGAGATCTGAACGGTCAGACGCATTTTCTCCCAGGCGGGTTCGATCCGGGCCTGATCGGGAATTGCGCGCAGGAAGTTGCCACCCAGGCCGATAAAGGCCTGAACGCTGCCATCCAGCACGCCTTCGCATACTTCCACAGTTGTCATGCCCTTGTCGCGCGGCGGATCGAAGTCGAACTGCTCGGCAAACTTGTCGAGCGGGACCAGTTCGGGTTTTTCGGAAATGCCCACCGTGCGTTGGCCCTGCACGTTAGAATGGCCGCGAACCGGGCATATGCCCGCACCAGGACGGCCGATATGGCCGCGCATCAACAGAAGATTGACGAGCATGGCGATATTCTCAAAGCCATGGACATGCTGCGTCAGACCCATGCCATAGACGCCGATCACCCGTTCGGCTTCTACATAGACCCGTCCCGCTTCCTCGATATCGGCGCGAGTAAGCCCTGATTCCTGCTCGATCCGGACCCATGTCGTAGCATCCGCCTTGGCCCGAAACGCCTCGAAGCCCTGGCAATGTTCAGCGATGAAGGCCCGGTCGATCAACGTCCCGCCCCGGCGCGCGTCTTCGGCCAACACATATTTGCACAGCCCCATGATCGCGGCGATGTCGCCCCCGGCGCGCACCTGCAGATATTGGCAACTAATCTGCGTGCCGTTGCCGGTCAGCATTTGCGTTGGCCGTTGCGGATTGACGAACTCGATCAGTCCCTTTTCCCGAATGGGATTGAAGGTGACGACCTTGCAGCCGCGCTCGACCGCCTTTTGCAGCGGATGCAGGAACCGTGGGCTATTGGTGCCGGTATTCTGCCCGAAAAAGAAAATCGCATCGCATTGTTCAAAATCGTCAAGAACGCATGTTCCAACCGGCGAACCGATCAAACTGTTCAGTGTGACCGACGTGGTTTCGTGGCACATATTGGAACTGTCAGGCAGATTATTATGCCCATAAAGCCGCGCGAACAGCGCGTAGAGATAGGAGGTTTCCAGACTGGCGCGACCGGACGCATAGAAAATTGCCGACTTGGGGTCGATCGCCTGCAATTCTGCGCCGATCGTGGAAAAGGCTTCCTCCCAACTACATGGCACATAATGATCGCTCGCGGCGTCATAGCGCATGGGATGCGTCAGGCGGCCCTCATGCTCAAGATCATGATCGCTCCAACCGCGCAGTTCGGTCACGCTATGTTTGGCAAAAAATTCCGGGGTACAACGATGCGTGGTCAATTCCCACAGGGTCGCCTTCGCGCCATTTTCGCAAAATTCAAAAGCATGGGGATGTTTGGGCTTGCCCCAGGCACAGCTTGTACACATGAAACCGCCAGTCTTGTTCTGGCTACGCAATGTCTCCAACGCGCCGGGCGTGGATTTTTCGCCCAGCGCGGTGCTGCCCATGCCGCGCAATGACCCCCATCCGCCCGTCGCATTGTCATAGTCGACTGTTTCGGGAGGGTTCGTCATATAGGCTCCGACATGCTTGATCCTATAGGGTAAGCCCTCGCGGCCATGTTGGTTCCGTTACCGACATAAGGCAGGCGAAGCCGTCGCGCGGCGGTTGTCCCTCCTTCACTATAGATGCTCATCCGATGAAAGCGCCCCGCCATATTGTTCGAGAATGGGGCCGCGACGCAGCGCAAGCAGAGCGATGGCGGCACCTGCGGCAAGGTTGACGAGCAAATGCAGGTCTCCGGCACCGAACAGGAGAGGCGACACAGCAACCGCGATACCGCAGGGGATCAACAGATAGCGAGCCACCCGGACGATCTCCGCCGCTGCGAGCGAAACCACGGTCAAGATCACAAATCCCATCACATGGTCGGCATTGGCCATGCTGCTCTCGGCCCCCAAGGTCAGCCGCGTGAACAGGAGCGAAACCCCTATCAGACCGGCCGCCGCGAGGTTCCACGGCAGGTTGACGCCACCAACGGCCATGTCGCGCAGGACCGCGCCGGGCGCGCGATCAAATTCATCCCTGTCGTCGATCCGACCGTCGGGGTCCGCATCGCCCAACAGAAAGACGCGCAACCAGTCTTGCCCTGCCTTCGCCCGACGCCGGACAAACTGCACCGTCGCCACCAGTTCATCGACGGCATAGGGCACCTGGATCAGCATCGCCGCGGCGGCCACCAGCGTCAGTGTCGCCCAGGTGCCGATAATGATCGGCTGGATGATGACGAAGCTGATCGACACGATGCTGAGCGGCACAATCATTAGTCCGAACAGAAATACCAGCCACGGCATCGTGCGCCAGCGCGCCCGCGATCCGACAATGCCCGTCACGATTTCGAGCGCATAGGTATAGCCGCCCAAAGCCGCATCGGGGATGGGGAAGGCTTCGGACACCGCCGAGGTGATAACCGCTTCCGTTCCGTTCTTGGCTGGATCATCGGGCAGGCCGGAGAAAAACGGGTCCCATACAGAGTCGATCTGCCCAAGCTGATAGGCAGTCAGGTAACGCGCTACCACGAGGCCGATGAGCGCCAGCAGGATGATGGGCAGACGCTGGGTCCAGGAGGAGGGATTGTACGACCATCCGGCGGGTATCGTCGATCGGTCCATCGCTGCGGCCATGGATGGCCCCGGTTCGGGGCGAGCGCCCACCGCAAAGGAAAAGACCAGCATGCCTACCAGCGTATCCGACAGGAAGGCCGCCGGATTGCCGGTCCAGAACAGGAACGGGATCGCCATGAGCAAGGCTCCGACACCGGCCGACACCCAGCGTGCCCAAGTCATGCGCCAGGACAGCGCGAATGAGGCAAAGATGATGAGCGCAGCACCAAGCCCTATTTCCGACCAGAATAGTGCGGGCTCCCGGACCTGAACGATGACCGGCTGGGTCAATATCCAGAAGCCCAGCGCTATATTGGCAAAATGCGCCCAGCGCCTTGCCTTGTGATCGGCCTTCCGGCACGTTTCATAGTCGATGCGAAGTGCCTCAGGGTCTTGTCCAGCGGCCTCGGCGTCCGTCACAAAAGCGGGCGCGGTCATGCCATTAGCGGCATACCATGCGGCAGGATCATTCTTCAGCGTGGCGATAATCGCGGGCAGTTCGTCGGCCAGCCGATGCCGGGGCACCCAGCCGAGCAAGTCTCGCGCCTTGCGCGTGTCGAGCGCATAATGACGGGGGCAAGCGGCGCGAGCAAGTGCTGGACGTTGACCACAATCCGCCCCGTGTGGTCAGGGTCGTTGGCTGGCAGCGGTGCATGACATGCCTCAAGCCGTTCTTCAGCGACGACATATTGCGGCTACGGCTCTGCACTGGCCCCAAAGGTTGCCGAGAGGCTCACAACTGTTATTCTTCGGTTCGGACCTAGAGCGGCCTTGCTAAGGCAAGCGATGTTCCATACAATTCATTTACCGAGATCGCACGGCTTCCGATGCGATAAATCTCGTTCGTTCCACAGATATGCTTTCGGGGAGTATCATCATGGGAATTTGGGACAGCCTCAAGGAACTTGGTAGCGAACTGGGACAAGCGGCCATGAAAACCATGGCTTCGTACGGACAGGTTGAAAAAGTCATAGAAGAACTGAAAGAGTCACCCAAGAGTGGTTGGAGTGGCATCATAGAAGCAGCTTACAGAGAGGCAGAAGAAGGTCCTGGAGATTTGAGAGCGTTTTCGGACATGTTTTCAAAGCGTCTGTCCGATCTTGAAGATGAGGATTCTCGCTTTAGGGGGGTTCATACGCTTTGCATGGCCGTCATCGCTAAGATTGGAATTCAGAAACTCGCAGATCGTTAGTAGAGCGATTCTATCGCCTTCCAATAATTTCTATTGCGATAAATACTTCGATCTCGTGTTTCAACTTTTGAACTGAGGCGTAGTATTTTGCGGCAGTAGGAATACGGTTTGATATCAGTTCTAAACCCACCTTCTTTGCGACCATTGTTATGACGTCTTGGAATGTTAAACTCTGAAGAATGATTTGGGCAATAATTTTTGCATGTTCATGTGTTAGTTCGTCGAGATTCTTAACTGAGTTGGCGAAAATAATGTGTGATGGCGTCGCCTGCGCCATCCAAGCACTGATATGAGCGGTCGCCTGCCTGCGTTTCTCGTTGTCCTGAGCATACCCATTGCGCTCTAAGTCAATGAGGCAATTTATGTATGCGCGCCCGATGTTGCTCGGCGAGTCCTCGATGGCAGCATCCTTGAGCCGACCGCACTTCGATAGCAACATCACGCGCTGCTCATGCAATCTGATTGCTGTTAGCCAATGCTGATTTATCGAAGACACTGGTTTGATGCCCTTGTTGTGGCGGAAGCGGTGGGATTCGAACCCACGGTGAGCTTGCACCCACGGCGGTTTTCAAGACCGCTGCCTTAAACCACTCGGCCACACTTCCGTTGTTTGGCTTCCTAGCGCGCCGGACGGACTTGCCAAGCGTAAAAATCGAGGGTCGATCGGTTCATCCCTTTCTGGCGGGTGCCTGCCATTAAGGGATTCACCTTGCCGCCTGCCTGTGCAACAACAGGTGCATGGGAGATTCTTTGCGTACATCCATATTATCGTTGCTGCTCGGTCTTGCTGGCGTGGCGGCCTCCGGCGTGGTGCCAACATCCGCCGTCGCGCAGGACAGCGCGGATTTTCGCGCTTATCTCGACAGCATTCGTCCCAAGGCACGCGCGATGGGGATCAGGGATGCGACGCTCGACAGCGTGTTTGCAACGCTCACCCCCAATCCGCGCGTCATCCAGCTTGACCAGAATCAGCCGGGGGGCGGCGCTTATTCGCCGATCCCGAATTTCGAGCCCTATCGGGTCAAGCATGTCGATGCGGCGCGGATCAACCGCGGACGGATCGCCTATCGCACCAATCGTGCGCGCCTCGCGCGTATTGAGGCCGAAACCGGCGTGCCTGAAGAAATAATGATCGCAATTTATGGCCATGAAACCAATTATGGCTCCTATACGGGCGACTTTGATCTGATCCGCTCTTTGGCGACCCTGTCCTGGGAAGGGCGGCGGCGGACGCTGTTCGAACCGGAATTGCTGGCGACGCTCAAGATGCTGGATAATGGCGTACCGCGCAGCCGTCTGGTCGGCAGTTGGGCAGGCGCAACGGGCTATCCGCAATTCCTGCCCAGCGTCTATCTGCGCCTGGCGCGCGACGGCGATGGCGACGGGAAGGCCGATATCTGGACCAGCGAGGCTGACGCGCTGGCATCTATCGCCAATTATTTCGTCCATTCGGGCTGGCGCGCGGGGCAACCGTGGGGCGTGGCTGTAAACGTACCAAATGGCTTTAACCGCGCGGCGATCACCGCACGAACGCAGCCGACACGGTGCCCCCGCGTGTTCAACCGCCATAGCCGCTGGCTGACCATGGCGGAGTGGCGGAGGATGGGACTGTCCCCGGCAGCGGGAAGCTGGCCGGACGATACGGTGATGGCGACGTTGTTGGAGCCTGACGGGCCGGGCAAGACCGCTTATCTTCTGACCGGCAATTATCGGGCCATCCTCGACTATAATTGTTCCAATTTCTACGCCCTGTCGGTGGGGCTGCTGGCCGATGCGGTCAAGCAATAGAATAGGCGGCCAGTGCCTGGCGGCCGGGGCGCTGCTGCTACTCGCCGCCTGTGCCGGAGAGCCACCGGCCGCGCCACCCAACACCCTTGCGCGACCGCCGGTGCAGAGGACGCCCCTTGTTGCCGATGAACCCGTGATTGTTGGTGCGTCCTATACCATAGGGGGCGTGACCTATACGCCAGAGGACGAGCCGCAATATGACGCGGTCGGTTATGCCGGCTGGTATGGGGAGGAGGTGGAGGGCAACAAGACCGCCAATGGCGAAGCCTTCATGCCCATGGCGATCACCGCCGCACACAAGACGCTGCCCCTGCCCAGCTGTGTGGAGGTAACAGCGCTCGATACCGGCAAAACCATTTTGGTCCGCCTCAACGACCGGGGGCCATTTGCGAATGATCGGCTGATCGACCTGTCGCGCGGCGCGGCGGAGCAATTGGGAATCCTGGGTGAGGGGGCCGCGCCAGTGCGCGTCCGCAGAGTCAACCCGCCCGAACAGGACCGTGCGCTGCTTCGCGCCCACCAGCGCGCCGCAGAACGGCTCGAAACACCCGCATCCCTTCTAACCCCGCTGCGCGCCAAGCTTCCGGCGCCGATATTGACCGCCAGCGCGCCAGAAGCGGCGACACCGCGCCCCGCGCCGTCGCCTCGGCCATCGCCGCCCACCACGATCCGTGGGGGCTATGTCGTTCAGGTCGGCGCTTTTGCGTCCCGCGACCGCGCGGAGGCGCTGGCGAAGCGTATCGGCGCGACCGCTGTCGAAAGTGGCAATCTGTGGCGCGTGCGCTTTGGTCCTTATTCAACGCGGACGGCAGCGCAGGCAGGCGTTCGCGCTGCCGCAGCAGGGGGCTTTGAGAATGCGCCCATCATCGCTAATGACGCCCGATAGACCCGGCGCAGCGCCGCACGATTCCATTCCATTGAAGGCAGTGTCATGAACAAGTCCGTTGCAGTCCTCCTCTTTGCCGGGCTGTTGACCCAGCCCCTGACTGCCGCCGCGCCGCCCTATAGCAGCGAAGCGCCAATCGCTTATATGAAGGATCTGTCGTCGGGCGCGGTACTTTATAATAAGGGCGGCGACACGCGCATTCCGCCTGCGTCCATGGCCAAGATGATGACGGCCCATGTCGCCTTCCGCCTGATTCAGCGCGGCGAGTTGAAGCTTGACACGATGTTCACTGTGCGTCCGGAAACCTGGAGACAATGGCACGGACCGCAGGCCGGATCGACCATGTTCCTCTCGGCAGGCGAACAGGTATCGGTGGAAAATCTGCTGCATGGCATCGTCACCCTGTCGGGCAATGATGCCTGCGTGGTCCTGGCCGAAGGGATTGCGGGCACCGAACAGGCCTTCGTCGCGCAGATGAATGAAGAGGCCAAGCGGCTTGGCCTCAAGAACAGCCATTTCGGCACCAGCAATGGCTGGCCCGACGAAGGCGTGACCTATGTCACGGCCGAAGATCTCGCCAGCCTCGCGCAGGCGACAATCGAGGAAACGCCTGACCTCTACAAGCGCTTCTACGCCGCGCGCTCCTTCACTTGGGGCAAGACGATGGGCGGGGCCGACATCAGCCAGGGCAATCGCAACCCGATTTTGGGCAAGATCGCCGGGGCCGACGGTCTCAAGACCGGGCATACGCAGGAAGCGGGTTATGGCTTTACCGGCTCGGCCGAACAGGATGGCCGCCGCCTGGTCATGGTCGTCGCCGGCCTGACCAGCTTCAATGGCCGCATCGGCGAATCGGTGCGCTTCATGGATTGGGGCTTCAAGGCCTGGAAGGCGCAGCCCTTGTTCAAAAAAGGGGCGGTGGTGGAAACGGCTGAAGTCCAATTGGGCAGCGCGACGACCGTACCCTTGGTCGCGCCGCATAATATGGCGGTGACGCTGCCGCGTACCGCTTCGTCCAATATCAAGGTCAAGGTCGTTTATACCGGCCCGATCAAGGCACCGATCGCCAAGGGTCAGCAGATCGCCCAGCTCATCGTCCAGACACCCGACACGCCACCGCAGGTCATGCCGTTGGTGGCGGGCGAAGATGTGGCGGAAGCCGGTCTGTTCGGCCGGATCTGGAATGGCATGAAGTCGCTGTTCGGGTGAGTTCGGGCCGCTTTATCACGCTGGAAGGCGGAGAGGGCGCGGGCAAATCGACCCAGGTTCGTGCGCTCGCCGCCGCCCTGCGCGCGCGCGGGCTGGAGGTCGTTGAAACGCGCGAGCCGGGCGGCAGCGAAGGCGCGGAAGCCATCCGAGCCTTGCTGCTCACCGGCGGCGCGGATCGCTGGAGCCCGCGCGCCGAAGCCCTGCTCTTCGCCGCCGCGCGCGCCGACCATGGCGAAAAGACGATCCGTCCCGCCTTGGCGCGGGGCGCATGGGTGCTGTCCGACCGCTATCTCGATTCGAGCCGCGCCTATCAGGGGCAGGGCGAACTCACCGACGCCGATATATTGGCTCTGCACCGGATCGGCAGTGGTGGGTTCCTTCCCGACCGGACCTTGTTCCTGACCCTGCCGCAAGTGGAAGCCGAAACGCGCGCCCGCGCCCGCGATGGTTCCATGTCCGACCGGATCGGCGGGCGGGACAGATCCTTCCATCGCGCAGTGGCGGACGCCTTTGCCCGTTTTGCCGTCGAAGAACCCGCCCGTTTCCGGCCTGTCGATGCGTCGGGCGCAGCAGATGCCGTTACTGCCCGCTTGCTCGAAGCACTGGCCGACCTGCTGCCATGACGTCCTTGATCGGCCATGACGCACAGGCCCGCTTGCTGATCGGCGCGGCTGCCAGCGGGCGGATGCATCATGGCTGGATATTGAGCGGCCCGCGCGGCATCGGCAAGGGCAGCTTCGCCCGCGCGCTGGCGCTGCGCCTGCTCGCTGACGCGGCCGGGCCGAAGGTCGAGGGGGAGGGGCTGGCCGTGCCCGACGACCATCGGGTTCGCCACCTGATCGACGCCGGTGCCCATCCCGACTATGCCGAACTTGCGCCGCTCGAAAAAGATGGCGTCACTGCGCGCAACATCAGCGTCGATCAGGTGCGCGGCCTCGGACGGCTGCTTCAATCGGCCCCGTCTTTATCGACGCGCCGCATCGTGGTGATCGACAGCGCCGACGATCTGGAACGCGGCGCGGCCAATGCGTTGCTCAAGACGCTGGAGGAACCGCCCGCCGACATGCTGTTCCTGCTGGTCAGCCATGCGCCCGGTCGCCTGCTGCCGACCATCCGCTCACGCTGCCGCACGCTGCGCTTCGATGCGCTGGACGATGCGGCGATGCGATCGGTGTTGCGTGCAGGAGAGGGGGAGTTGTCGCCCGTGGAAATGGACGCGCTGGTGCGGGCCGGGGAAGGATCACCGGGCAAGGCGCTCCGCTATGCCGGGCTCAATCTGGCCGAGATCGAAGCCGCTTTGACGTCGATCGCGACCGATGGCGATCCCGGCAACCGGCAGCGGCTTCTGCTGGCCAAGATGCTGGCGACCAAGCCAGCCCGTCCCCGCTATGAAGCCTTCCTGGAGCGCGCGCCCGCTTTCCTTGCCGAAGCTGCGCGGCATCGCAACGGTGCCGCCCTTGGCGTGGCGCTCGACCATTGGGAGGAAGCGCGGCGGCTGGCGGGCGGGGCGATCATCCTGTCGCTCGACCCGGCGGCGGTCGTGTTCGAACTGGCGGGGCATGTCGCCGCGCTGGCACCGCGCGCCGCCTGAAAAGCGACTTTGCGCGCAGGCGAACAGCCGCTAGGGAAGGCGCCATGTCCAAACCCTATACCATCACCACCGCCATCAGCTATCCCAACGGCCGTCCGCATATCGGCCACGCCTATGAGGTGATCGCCACCGACGCGATCGCCCGCTTCCAGCGGATGATGGGCCGCGACGTATTTTTCCAGACCGGCACCGACGAACATGGCCTGAAAATGGATCAGGCCGCGCGCACACGCGGCATCGAGCCGCGCGCGCTGGCCGATGAAATGGCCGCGCATTTCCAGCACATGGCATCAGTTCTTAACATCAGCCATGATCGCTTCATCCGCACCAGCGAACCGGATCATCACCGCGCCAGCCAGGCGATCTGGCAGGCGATGGAAGCCAATGGCGACCTCTATCTCGGCCGCTATGAGGGCTGGTATTCGGTCCGCGACGAAGCCTTTTATGACGAGAAGGAAATCATTGAAGGGGAAGGGGGCGTCAAACTTTCGCCCCAGGGCACGCCGGTCGAATGGACGGTCGAGGAAAGCTGGTTCTTCCGCCTGTCCGCCTATCAGGATCGGTTGCTGGCCCTGTATGAAAGCCAGCCCCGCTTCATCCAGCCCGACAGCCGCCGCAACGAAATCCTGCGCTTCGTCGAAGGCGGCCTGAGCGACCTCAGCATCTCGCGTACCAGCTTCGATTGGGGCGTGAAGGTGCCGGGCAGCGAGGGCCATGTCATGTATGTCTGGGTCGATGCGCTCACCAATTATCTGACCGGCTGCGGCTATCCCGACGATGCGGCGCGGATGGCGCGCTATTGGGCCGAGGGTGGTGATATCACCCACATCATCGGCAAGGATATCGTGCGTTTTCATACCGTGTACTGGCCAGCCTTCCTGATGAGTGCGAAGCTGCCTCTGCCAAGCCAGATTTTCGGCCACGGCTTCCTGCTCAATCGCGGCGAGAAAATGTCCAAGTCGGTCGGCAATGTCGCCGATCCGATCGCCCTGGCCGAGCGTTTTGGCGTCGATCAGTTGCGCTATTTTCTGCTGTCGGAAGTCACATTTGGCAATGACGGCAGCTACAGCGCCGAAGCGATCGTCGCCCGCGCCAATAGCGACCTGGCCAACAGCTTCGGCAATCTGGCCCAGCGAACGCTGAGCTTCATCGCCAAGAATCTGGAAGGCCGCTTGCCCCAGCCCGCACCGCAGGATGTGGATAGCGACCTGCTCGCGACCATCGCCGAAGCCGCCGCAACATTCCAAAGCGCCATGGCCGACCTCGCGCCATCAGTCGCCATCGAGGCATGGATGCGCGCCGTATTCGCCTGCAACGCCTATATCGACGCGCAGGCACCCTGGGCGCTGCGCAAGACCGACCCGGCCCGGATGGAAGCGGTGCTGGCAACCTTGTACGACGCCATCGCTAGCCTTGCCATCATGGTCCAGCCCGTCATCCCCAGCAGCGCTACGAACTTGTTGGACCAGATGGGCTTGTCGGCCGAACAACGCGGCTATGCGATCATCGGCGACGACTGGTATGCCGCCCTGCGCGCTAGCGGCTTCACCCTTGCCGCCCCCAAGCCGCTCTTCCCCCGCCTCGAACTGAACGAAGCGGACGCCTGATCTCATGCTGATCGACAGCCATTGCCACTTGAATTACAAGGGCTTGATCGAGGATCAGGAGAACGTGCTGGAACGTGCACGCGCGGCCGGCATCGACCTGATGCTCAATATCGCGACCCGCGAGAGCGAGTGGGACGCAGTTCTCGACACCGCGATCCGCGCGCCCGACGTCTGGGCGACTGTCGGCATCCACCCGCATGAAGCCGACGAGCATCCGCATGTCGACACCGCCAAGCTGGTCGAGCGCGCCGCCCATCCGCGCGTCGTCGGCATTGGTGAAACCGGCCTCGATTATTATTATGATCATAGCGACCGCGACCGGCAGCAGAAGAGTTTTCGCGCGCATATCGCCGCGTCGCGCGACACCGGCCTGCCGCTGATCGTCCATACCCGCGATGCGGAGGAAGATACGCTGGCGATCATGCGCGACGAAATGGGGAAGGGGGCCTATCCCGGCGTCATCCACTGTTTCACCGCCAGCAGCGTCTTTGCCGATGCGGCGATGGAATTGGGCTTCTATATCAGCATTTCGGGCATCGTGACGTTCAAGAGCGCGAAGGATTTGCAGGAGACAGCGGCGCGCCTGCCGCTGGATCGGCTGCTGGTGGAAACGGACTCGCCCTTCCTCGCCCCGGTGCCCCATCGTGGTCGCCCGTGCGAACCGGCCTTCGTGGCGGACACCGCGCGCTTCCTCGCGACCCTCCGCGGCGAAAGCATCGAACAATTGGCCGCCGCCACCTCCGCCAATTTCCGCACCTTGTTCAAGAAGGTGGCATGAGTTTCAAACTGACCATCCTGGGCAGTGGCACCTCGTCCGGCGTTCCGCGCATCGGCAATGATTGGGGCACATGCGACCCGACCGAGCCGAAGAACCGCCGCAGCCGCGTGTCCATCCTGGTCGAAAGCCCGACCACTCGTATCCTAGTCGACACCTCGCCCGACATGCGCGCGCAATTGCTCGCCGCCGACGTGGTCCAGATCGACGCCATATTGTGGACGCATGACCATGCCGATCACAGCCATGGCATCGACGATGTCCGCCAACTCTTCCACCATCGCCGTTCGCCCGTGCCTGGCTATGCGCGCGAACAGACGCTTCGCCTGCTGGCGCAGCGCTTTGCCTATGCCTTTGAGGGGCGCAACGGCTATCATCCGACCATCGCGCCGCATATCCTCCCCGACAGCCTGCGGATCGGCGACATCGACATTGCCTGCGTCGATCAGCCCCATGGCGACATCTGGTCTACCGGCTTCCGCTTCACCCATGGCGGCCGCTCGATCGGCTATGCCACCGATTTTCATGCGCTAACGCCCGCCATGCTTGCGCTCTATGACCGGCTCGATGTCTGGGTGATCGATGCCTTGCGTGAAAAGCCGCACCCGACCCACCCGCACCTTGCCCTTACTTTGGACGGCATCGCCCAGGCCAAACCCGGCCAAGCCATTCTCACCCATATGGATCAGAGCATGGATTATGCAACGCTGCGGCAAACACTCCCCAGCGGCGTCGAACCCGGCTATGACGGGATGACCGTGGAACTCGCGACGGCAGAGCAGGGGGATTGATGAACGGCGACCTGACAGCTTCGACCCTCTGGTATGTGCTGGTGCTCGTGCTGGTTGGATCATCGCTGATCGGGCGGAGGCTGGCTTGGGGATCGTTATTGCGCCTGGCTTTGCTATGGGTTGCCATCTTCGCGGGCCTGTTCGGCCTGTTCACCCTGGCTCAGGATCAGGGCTATCTCACTGGGCGCTGGGCGGAGGAGGGGCTTCCACGCGGCGATGCGCCGCCAAAGCTGCCGCCAGTCCGAACCGAAGGGCAGGCCATTCGCATTCCCGTGGCCCGCGACGGCCATTATTGGGTCGAAGCCACCATCAACGGCACACCCGCACGCTTCCTGATCGACAGCGGCGCGACCGTCACCGCGCTATCGGAACCGACGGCGCGCGCGGCAGGTCTCAACTATGATGTCGGCGCGCCCGGCGTCGTCATGACTACCGCGAACGGCAAGGTCGAAGCGCGCCGCTCCAGCATCGCCACGCTGGCGATTGGCCCGGTGACGGCCAGCGACCTGCCCGTCGTCGTCTCGCCGGCGTTCGGGGAAATCAACGTCATCGGCATGAACATGCTGTCCCGCCTCAAAAGCTGGGGCGTGCAGAATGGGGAAATGGTGCTGACGCCATGATGCCATCGCTCGCACCACCCACACAGCGCCAGCGGCTCAAGGCCATCATCGGCGGCTCCACCGGCAATCTCGTCGAATGGTATGACTGGTATGCCTATGCCGCCTTCACCCTCTATTTCGCGCCGCATTTCTTCCCCAGCCAGGATCGCACCGCCCAGTTGCTGAGCGCCGCCGGGATTTTCGCGGTCGGCTTCCTGATGCGGCCGATCGGCGCATGGCTGATGGGCGTCTATGCCGACCGCCATGGCCGCAAGAGCGGCCTCACGCTATCGGTCGCGCTGATGTGCGCGGGATCGCTGTTGATCGCGGTGACGCCTGGTTATGAGACGATCGGTGTCGCCGCGCCGCTGCTGCTGGTCCTGGCCCGCCTGATGCAGGGCCTGTCGATCGGCGGCGAATATGGCGCGAGCGCCACCTATTTGTCGGAAATGGCGGGCAAGAACCGGCGCGGCTTTTTCTCCAGCTTTCAATATGTCACGCTGATCGCCGGACAGTTGGTGGCCATCTGCGTGCTGTTGTTGTTACAGGCGACGCTGACCGAAGCGCAATTGGACGCCTGGGGCTGGCGCATCCCCTTTTTCATCGGCGGCGCGCTGGCAGTGATCGTCTTCTGGTTGCGGCGTGGCCTTGCTGAAACGCAAAGCTTTGCGGTCGCCAAGGCGGCCGGCGCACCCAAATCCGGCTTCGTCGAACTCATCACCAGCCATCCGCGCGAAACGCTGACGGTGATGCTGCTGACCGCCGGTGGCACGATCGCCTTCTACGCTTATTCCATTTACATGCAGAAATTCCTGGTCAATACCAGCGGCCTCAGCCGGGAAACGGCGTCGCAGATCAACGCCGTGACCTTGTTCGCCTTCATGCTGCTCCAGCCGGTCGCAGGCGCGCTGTCCGACCGGATCGGGCGCAAGCCGCTGATGATCGGCTTTGGCGTCATGGGTGTCCTCGGCACCTATCCCATTTTCGCGACGCTGGCCGTGACCAAAGACCCGCTGATCGCTGGCCTGCTGGTGATGGCGGGGCTGATCATCGTCACCGGCTATACCTCGATCAACGCGGTGGTGAAGGCCGAGCTGTTTCCGGCGCACATCAGGGCGCTGGGCGTGGCGCTGCCTTATGCTCTGGCCAATACGCTGTTTGGCGGGACGGCGGAGTTCGTCGCCCTGTGGTTCAAGCAGGCGGGCATGGAGCAAGCCTTTTACATCTATGTCACGGTGATGATCGCCATTTCGCTCGTGGTCTATATACGGATGCGCGACACCCGCGAGCATAGCCAGATCAAGGAAGATTGACGTCCGCCCCAAGTGATATTTAACATAATCCTTATTATCGGACTTTATGATCTAGGCTGGCCATAGCCCGGCACACGCCCTATCGGCTGGATCAGTCTCTCCAACAGCCGGAACCGCCCATGTCCCAAGCCAGTCCCGCCGACATCATGCCGCTCGCCACTGTCATGGCACGGTTGCGCGACCCGGATACCGGCTGCCCATGGGACATCGCGCAGGATTTCGCTTCGATCGCGCCCTATACGATCGAGGAAGCCTATGAGGTCGCCGACGCCATCGAGCGCAATGATATGGCGGCACTTTGCGATGAACTGGGCGACCTGCTGCTCCAGGTGGCCTTTCACAGCCGCATGGCCGAACAGGCCGGGCATTTTACTTTGCAGGATGTGATCGACGGCATCACCCAAAAGATGACCCGGCGGCATCCCCATGTTTTCGGGCAAGGCGCACGACGCGAAGACGGCCATGCGCAATGGGAGGTAATCAAGGCCGCCGAACGGGCAGAAAAAGAACCGGACCCCAGCGCGCTTGGCGGTGTCGCTAACGCCCTGCCCGCGCTACTTCGCGCCGAAAAGCTGCAGAAGCGCGCCGCGCGCACTGGCTTTGACTGGCCCGATACGGTCGGCGTCATCGACAAGATCGTGGAGGAACTCGACGAGGTCCGCGCCGCAACGACACAGGCTGACTGCACCGAGGAAGTCGGCGACCTGTTGTTCGCCGTCGTCAACCTCGCACGCCATCTGAAGGTCGATCCGGAAGCCGCTCTGCGCGCAGGCAATGCCAAGTTCGATCGCCGCTTCCGCGCGATGGAGCAGCAGGCCGGCACCGAGTTCGCCGCCCTCTCGCTGGAAGCGAAGGAAGAGCTTTGGCAGCAAGCCAAGCAGCAGGAGAAAACGCCCTAAGCTTCCCCGCGCTTCCCGAACCGCGCAAAGGCCGCGTCGGACAGCCGCACCTCGACGCGGCTCTCCTCCTCTTCCACATCCGTCGACAGCACTTCGCCATGTTCGTGAAGCCAGGCCATCGCCGCGCCATCCGACACCGGAATGCGCAGGCCATAGACCTTCGCGCCCGTCGTCATATGGTCGCTAATCATGCGTTGAAGCTGCTCCACCCCCTCCCCGGTCAGCGCCGACAGGATCGCTACATCATCCCTCCGCGCCGCCGTTTCGCGCGCCAACACCGCGGCGTCGGCATCCAGCAAATCCAGTTTATTCCAAGCCTCGATAATCAACGGCGCAGGCGGCTCGCCCTCGGCCCGTTCCAGCGCGGCTTCGCCGGCAACGCCTAGTTCACCAAGGACATCCAGCACATCGTCGCGCTGCGCATCGCTATCGGGATGGGCAATATCGCGAACATGGACGATCAGGTCGGCCGACAGCACTTCTTCCAGCGTCGCCCGGAACGCCGCGATCAACTGGGTCGGCAGATCGGAAACGAAACCCACCGTGTCCGACAAGATCGCCTTGTCGAGACCCGGCAGCGCAATCTGGCGCATGGTCGGGTCCAGCGTGGCGAACAGCAAATCCTGCGCCATGACGTCCGCGCCGGTCATCCGGTTGAACAGCGTCGATTTGCCCGCATTCGTATAGCCCACGAGCGCAATCACCGGCCAGGGCGCGCGCTGCCGCCGGGCGCGGTGCAGCCCGCGCGTGCGCGTCACCTGATCCAGTTCCTTGCGGATCTTCGCCATGCGATCGCGGATCATGCGTCGATCCGCCTCGATCTGGGTTTCGCCCGGACCACCCAGAAAGCCGAAGCCGCCGCGCTGCCGCTCCAAATGGGTCCAACTGCGCACCAGCCGCCCGGCCTGATAATCAAGATGCGCCAGTTCGACCTGAAGCCGTCCTTCATTGGTCGCAGCGCGTTCGCCGAAAATTTCCAGGATCAACCCGGTACGGTCGATGACCTTGGCCTCGCAGGCCTTTTCCAGATTGCTCTGCTGCACGGGCGACAGGCTGTTGTCCACGATGATGAGGTCGGCCTCTTCCTGCCGCGCCAGTGTCGCAATCTGATCGACCTGCCCGCTGCCGAACAGCGTCGCGGGCTTACGATCCCGCACCCGGAACGCCTGCGCCGCACGCACATCAATGCCGATTGCCAAGGCCAAACCGCGCGCTTCCTCCAGCCGGGCGTCGCTGTCGCGCCGATCGCCGCCATGGGTTTCGGCATGAACGACGACAGCGCGCGCGCCGCGCGCCACTTCATCTTCGGAATCGCGATTAAATATGGCCATGGAAGTGTAACGCCTCAAAACACAGGACGCTCCCGAACAGACAGATGCCCGGTCCAACGGAGGAACGGGCCAACGGCCTGCGCGGGAGCGCATAGACTATTATTCAATGAAATGCGGACGGCGCGTGCGATCCGCGCAGGGTAGGTCAATCGTCCTGTTCATTCTCGCCGGTCAGGTCGAGCGCATGGAGCGGCTGAACCGTCGAAATGGCGTGCTTGTAGACAAGCTGGACCATGCCATCACGTTCCAGCAACATGCAGAACAGGTCGAAGGCGGCGATTTCGCCCTGCAGCATGACCCCATTGACCAGGAACATCGTCACCGGGCTGCCCGATTTGCGGACGGCGGACAGGAAGATTTCCTGGAGCAGCTTGGCCTTGCCATTGCCCTCGCTCGCCTTGCGCAGGTCGGACAGGTCCATCGGCTGCGCTGGCATGACGGTCGAAATGGCATGTTTATAGACAAGCTGCGACTGGCCATCGCGGCGCAGCAGCACGGAAAAATTATCGAACCAAGTGATTATGCCTTGCAGCTTGACGCCCTTGACCAGGAACATGGTCACTGGGGTCTTGCTCTTGCGCAGGCTGTTGAGGAAAATATCCTGCAAATTGTTCATTTTGTCGGCCATGGTCGTCGCCAGTCCTTTATTCTTGGCGGGACGTTACCCGCTCGTGCGCCCTTAAGCAGGGTGTCTTGCTTGCCCCCGCTTGTCGGAGGCGGAACGATCGTATCGCAATTGCGAACAGTCGTCCATGGGGAATGGCGCGCGCCTATTCCTTGTCGTCGGTGATCCCCAACAGCTTCAATTTCCGGTGCAATGCCGAGCGTTCCATGCCGATGAAGGTCGCGGTGCGCGATATATTGCCCGAAAAGCGGCGGATCTGGACACGCAGATATTCCCGCTCGAAACTCTCGCGTGCCTCCCGCAACGGCGCGCCCATGATCGCGGATTGGCCCATCCCCTCCCCGCCGCCACCGCTGGTCAATTCGGGCGGCAGCATGTCGAGTTCGATCCGACCGATCCGGTCGCCCGGTGCCAGGATCATCGTGCGTTCGATGACATTGCGCAACTGGCGGACATTGCCCGGCCATTCATTGGCCTGCAGCGCGGCCATCGCATCGCTCGCCATCTCCGGCGGCGGCACGCGCCGTTCTGCGGCGAAGCGCGCGAGATAATGTTCGACCAGCGGCGGAATGTCATCACGCCTTTCGGACAATGGCGGAATGGCGAGCGGCACGACGTTGAGGCGATAGAAGAGGTCTTCGCGAAACCGCCGTTCCTCGATTTCGCCCGCCAGGTCGCGCGCCGTGGACGAAATAACCCGCACGTCCACCTTCACATGGCGCTGGCCGCCAACGCGCGTGAAGCTCTGGTCGGTCAGCACGCGCAAGATTTTGCCCTGCGTGGTGATCGGCATGTCGGCGACTTCGTCGATATAGAGCGTGCCGCCATGGGCCTGCTCCAGGAATCCAGGGCGGACAAGGCCGCTCTGATCCTCCAGCCCGAACAACTCCTCTTCGACCCGGTCGGGGTCCATGCGCGCGGCCGCAACGATGATGAAGGGCGAGTCGGCCCGCCCGCTCCAGCTATGCAGCATGCGCGCGGCAATCTCTTTGCCGACGCCCGCCGGCCCCGAAATCAGCACCCGACTGCCCGTGCCCGCAACCTTCTTGATCGTGGCACGCACGCCGTTGATCGACGCGGAACTGCCGGTGAGTTCATCATCCTGACCAAAGCGGGCGCGCAACACCTGATTCTCGCGCCGCAATCGTTCGGTTTCGGTAGCCCGCGATACCAGATGCAGCAGCCGGTCGGCTTCGAACGGCTTCTCGATGAAATCGGCCGCCCCCTTACGGATCGCAGCGACGGCGGTGTCGATATTGCCATGGCCGGAAATCATCAGCACCGGGATAGTGGGGTCGCGCCGCTTGATCTCATCAAGCAGTTCCAGCCCGTCCATTCGCGACCCCTGCAACCAGACGTCGAGCAGGACGAGCGAAGGACGGCGCGCATCCAGCGCTTCGATCGCGGCATCGGCATTGGCGGCGGTGCGGGCGGTAAAGCCCTCATCCTCCAGCACACCCGCGACCAGATCGCGAATATCCTCCTCATCGTCGACTATCAGAATATCAAGCGCCATTGGCCGTCACTTTTCCCGTCAAATTACCCTGGGGCATGGCGACTACCTGCCCCTCTTCCAGTCGTTCCAGCGCACCTGCAGCAAACCGCAACGTCACCCGCGCACCGCCGCCTCGCACATCGTCAAAGCGGATTTCCCCTAAATGCTCCTCCACAATCTTCTTGACGATGGCCAGGCCCAGACCCGTCCCCTTGGTCCGCGTCGTCATATAGGGTTCCAATATGCGGTCCCGTTCGGGCGGCAGCCCGATGCCGTCATCGCTGACCGTAATGATCACCTCTTCACCGTTGCCCGCCAGCGTCATGCGGACATGTCCGCGTGGACTGCCATCGTCAGGAACCGGCTTGGGCTCTATAGCTTCCACCGCATTTTTGACGATGTTCGTCAATGCCTGACCCAATTGTCGCCGGTCGCATACCAGTTCCAGGTCAGGCTGGTCGGTGTGAAATTCGAAGCGGATCGCGGGGTGCGCGACTTCGTGCAGAAACAGGGAGTGGCGCGCAATATCGGCCACGGCCTCGCGCCGAAACACGGGCTTGGGCATCCGCGCGAAGGACGAAAATTCATCCACGATCCGGCGCAGATCGCCAACCTGCCGGACGATCGTGCTAGTCAGCCGGGTGAAGGTCGGCCGGTCGCTGGTGATTTCCTCGGCATAGCGTCGCTGGAGCCGCTCGGCCGCCAGTTGGATCGGCGTCAGCGGGTTCTTGATCTCATGCGCGATCCGCCGCGCCACATCGGACCAGGCGGCGCGGCGCTGATCGGACAATTGCTGGGTGATATCATCGAACGTCAGAATATGGCGCGACGCATCCTCGGACCGTTTGACCGCCAATGTGCGCAAGTCGCCATGCGCCCGCACCTGCACGATGCCCGCGCCGTCACCCGACGCGATGAACTCCGCCAATTCCGGCGCGATCTCGGCCAATGTCCGACCGACCGGATCATCGCCCTCCTCCACCAAAATCGCGGCCGCCGAACGGTTGAGCAACTGGATTTCACCGCCACGATCCACCGACAACACACCCGCGCTCACGCCTGACAGGATCGCCTCAATGAAGGCGCGCCGCTCGTCCAACTGGCTGTTCGCCCCCACCAGCGCGCCGGTCTGTGCCTCCAGCCGCTGCGTCATCCGGTTGAACGCGGCCGCCAGCGTGCCGATCTCGTCACGGCTTTGCAGGCTGGTGACGCGCGCCGACAGGTCGCCTGCCGTGATCCGCCGCGCCGCCGTCACCAATTCATTGACCGGCCGCACCATCCAATCGGCCACCGCCAAAGCGATATAGACGGCAATACCGACCAGCAGCAGCGATCCCACGAACAAGGCGATGTTGAACCGCAACTGCAACGCGCGCGATTGGGCCGCGAACAGATCATAGTCCGCGATCACCGTCTTCGCCCGCTCCGCATTGGAGAAGGACGAACTGCCCGCATTGCGCGTCACGTAAAGATAGATTTTCGACCCCGGATACAGCAGCGTCACCGCCTCGATCTGGTTCTGCCGCGCCTGCACCACGACATTTTCGCCCGCCGCCAACCGCTTGGTGACTTCCGGCGTCAATATCTCGGATGCCGGGCGATTGTCCGGCTCGACCGTCGCGGCTGTCCGCGCGACGCCATCCTTGCCGACCTCAATGATCGAAGCCCGGTTCAGCTTGCGTGTCACCACCTGAAAGATGAACCCTTCGGCAAAGCGCGGGCTGGAGACATCGGACTGAGTCAGATAGTCGCGCAGATCGTCCGCCATAGTGACGGTTTCATCGCTCACCTCGCGCAAATTCTGCTCATAATAGCCGCGCGCCAGGTCGCTCGCATTTTGCAGCATCCCGCGCGCGCTGTCCGACGCCCAGAATTGCACGCCATATTGGAACAGCAGGGATGCGAAAATCACCACCAGCAGCATCGGCACGCTGGCCGCGATCGAGAAGATAGCGACGAGTCGGACATGCAATTGCCCATCGCTGCCGATCGCCGACTGCGCCGCGCGCCGCTTGGCTACCCGCCGCCCAAGAAGCATCAGCAGGGCAATGGCAGGCACCAGATTGGCAACCAGCAACAGCGCGATAATCGGCGGGGTCAGCAGGTCGCCCGACGGCGCACTCCCCCCCGCCAGCAATTGATAGGTCAGCACTGCGACGCCCAGGAACAGGGCGAGCGTCAAGACCTCTACCAGCGCCGCCAACCGCCCATGACGCAGGAAAGGCGGCAATCGTCGGCGCCATGTCGATGCCTGCCGGGAAAATGTGGTCGCGCCGCTCATAGTGGCTTTGTTACAACAAGGCCGTGCCCGATCAAACACAGTAATTGGCGCAAAAACCGTCGCTGGTCGATGTGACCCGTCGGTTCGTCCTGAAAATTGCGCTTATGCTGATTAGTCGGCAAGGCGAAGCTGGAGCGGGTCCAGGCCATATTCAGTCAATTTCTTACGTAGCGTATTGCGATTGATGCCCAGCAATCCAGCAGCACGAATCTGATTGCCATCGACGCTGCCCAGCACCTCCTGCAACAGGATCGGCTCGATCACCGCCAGCAAATCGTCATGCAGGGTGCGATTGGGCTGCCCCAGCCCGATGCCCAATTGCCGCTTGGCCCAATCGCGCACGGCATGGGCCAGATGGTCGCCAGAGGCGGCATAGTCGGCGGGCACGGCGTCCATGGGCAGCATGTTGCGCAATATATCGGCGGTGATGACATTTTCGCGGCTCAGCACCGACAAACGCTGCATCATATTCTGCAATTCGCGCACATTGCCCGGCCAATGATAGGCCATCAGCAATTGCGCTGCATCGTCCGCCAGCGTCTTGCGTGGAAGGCCTTCCTGCGCCGCCCGCTCCAGAAAATGGCGCGCGAGCAGGATCACATCATCGCGTCGCTCCCGCAGCGCCGGCAAGGCGATCGGCACGACGTTCAGCCGATAATAGAGATCCTGCCGGAAGCGGTTTTCCTCGATCAGCGGCGGCAGATCCTTGTTGGTCGCGGCGATGATGCGGACATTGACCCGCACGGGCTTGGACCCGCCCACCGTCGTCACCTCGCCCGATTGCAGGACACGCAGCAACCGTGTCTGCGCTTCCATCGGCATATCGCCAATCTCGTCGAGGAACAGCGTGCCACCCTGCGCCTGCTCGAACTTGCCGGCGGTGCGGGCATGGGCACCGGTAAAAGCGCCCTTCTCATAACCGAACAATTCCGCCTCGATCAGTTCGCGCGGAATCGCCGCCATGTTGATCGCGATGAACGGTCGCGTGCGCCGCTGGCCCAGGCTATGGATCGCCTCGGCCACCAGTTCCTTGCCCGTGCCCGACTCGCCCAGCACCAGGATTGACAGGTCGTTGGAAAGCACGCGCGCGATGGTCCGATAGACTTCCTGCATCGCGGGCGACCGGCCGACCAGGGGCAGACCGTCATGCGGCAGGCCACCATCGCCCTCTTCTTCTGTCGCGCTCTCCCGCGTGCCCAGCGCATCGGCGACGGCACGGGTGAGTTCGTTCAAGTCAAACGGCTTGGGCAGATATTCGAACGCGCCCTTTTCGGTCGCGCGGATCGCGGTGTTGAGCGTGTTCTGCGCCGACAGGATGATGACATTCAGGTCCGGCCGACTGGCAATGATGTCCGCCACGCCTTCCAGCCCGTCACCATCGGGGAGCATGACGTCGGTAATCAATATATCGGGCCGGAAACTCTCCATCAGCGTCGCCCGCTCGCGGATCGACGCAGCGGTCTTGACCTTATGCCCCTGCCGTCGCAGCGCTTCGCCCACCACCACGCAGATGGCGGGATCGTCATCGACAACCAGAACGGACCCGGTCGCCGCCATCAACCCATGCCCATCGGCAGGAGGATGCGGAAGGTCGATTCGCCCGCTTCGGTGTCGCGCGAATATTGAACGAAGCCGCTCATATCGCGAACCAGCTTGTCGACCAGCGCCAGCCCCAGCCCCTGCCCGTCCCGTTTCCCTGTAATGAAGGGGTTGAACAGATGGTCCAATATATGTTCGGGAACGCCCGGTCCATTGTCCACCACGACGATCTCGATCGGCAGGACTGCACTTCCTTTGCCCCCGCCCATCACCACGGACACGCCATGGCGAAAGGCCGTCTCGACGCGGATGGAGGGATTTTCGACCTGCTCCAGCGCCTCGGCGGAGTTTTTCAGCAGGTTGATCATCACCTGCACCAACGCATCTTCATTGATATTGGCGAATGGCAAGGACGGATCATAATGTTTTATGATCTTTACATTTTTTGCAAACCCCGCCGCTGCGATCCCCGCCGCCCGGTCGATCAGTGGATAGATATTGCCAGGGCGACATTCCAGCGTCCGGTCGGTCGTGAAATCCTGCATCCGGTCGATCAGCGCGGCGATGCGGTCGACCTCGTTGCAGATCAACTGGGTCAAGGCACTGTCACGGCCATCATGACCCGATTCAAGCAGTTGCGCTGCGCCTCTGATACCCGATAGCGGGTTCTTGATCTCGTGCGCCAGGATTGCCGCCGCACCCATGGCGGACCGCGCGCCGCCCGATGTGCCGCGATGGCCGATCTTGCGCGCCTGGCTCTGCGCATGGAGCGACACGACCCGCCAACCTTCATGATCGATGATCGGCGAGATCATCAGGTCGACCTCCATCTCGGCGGTGCGCCCGGCATGGACCTTGATGTCATAGGCGGCGATCGGCTTGTTGCTGTGCCAGATATCGAAGCGCGCGCCCGCCTCCGCAATGCGGATGGTCCGCGCCACGTCGCTGCCGATGATCGCTGATCGCGCCATGTTGAGCAACGTCTCGGCACTGACATTGGCTTCGGCAATGCTGTTGTCCGGCCGCACCAACAGGGTCGCGACCGGCAACGCCGTCATCTGGTCGCTGAGCGATGGTCCGTCCTGCTGCATGCGAAGCGGCGGGACGACCGTCATGGCAACGGTCATGCTGCCTGACGCATCGCGGTGGCATCCGCGCCACTGGCAATCAGCGGCTCGTAGAAACCGGCGAGCATGTCGAGCACCTTGGCGGCGTCGGGTTCCTGATTCACCGCATGGCGGAACTCGGCCGATCCGGTCAGCCCCTTGGTGTACCATCCGATATGCTTGCGCGCCATATTGACGCCGGTATGGGTATCATAATGATCGAGCATCGCCTTATAATGGCCTATGATCGCATGATATTGTTCCTCCAGCGTAGGATCGGGAATACGCTCGCCCCGTTCCAGCCAGGCCATCACCTGCCCTATCAGCCACGGACGACCATAGGCACCGCGCCCGATCATCACGCCATCCGCGCCGCTCTGCTCCAGCGCCATATCGGCATCCTCGATCGAACAAATGTCGCCATTGGCGATCACTGGCAGCTTCACCGCCTCCTTAACCGATCGGATGAACGCCCAATCGGCGCTGCCCTTATACATCTGGCACCGGGTCCGGCCATGAACGGTGATCAGCTTCGCGCCCAGATCCTCGGCGATATGCGCCAGTTCGGGCGCGTTGAGGCTGCTATGGTCCCAGCCCATCCGCATCTTCACCGTCACCGGCACGTCGACCGCCTCGACCGTCGCCTTGATCAGCGCAGCGGCGAGCGGCAGGTCGCGCATCAACGCGCTACCCGCATCGCCATTGACGACCTTCTTGACCGGACAACCCATATTGATGTCGATGATCGCCGCGCCACGATCGGCATTCAGCTTGGCGGCTTCGGCCATTTCGGTCGGCGAACAACCGGCCAATTGCATCGACACCGGCTCTTCCAAAGGATGCCAGGCCGCCTTTTGCAACGACTGGCGCGTCTCGCGGATCATCGCGGCGGTCGCGATCATCTCGGTCACGTTGAGGCCGCAGCCATAGCGACGGACCAGCGTGCGGAACGGCATATCGGTCACGCCCGTCATCGGCGCAAGAACGACCGGCGTGGCGATGGTCACTGGACCGATGGAGATGGGGAAAAGCCTGGACATAAACTCTGATGCTACTGCCTAAAAAACAGGCAGGGCATAGCCGAAATGGGAAGGGTCGGCAAGGGATGGGGTCTGGCGGCCCTCCCGGCACTCGGCTATGCGCTGGGCCATGATCGAAAACGACAAGACCGTCGCTCTGCTCGTCGCGGCGGGCCAGGGCAACCGGGCCGGGGGTGCCATGCCCAAGCAATTTCGCTTGGTCGCGGGCAAGGCCATACTGGTCCATGCCTATGACGCGCTCGCGGCGCATGGCGCGATCGATGCAATCCATATCGTGCTGGGTGCCGATCAGGAAGACACGGCCCGCAAACTGCTCGGCGATCGCGTGGCCTCCTTCATCGAAGGCGCCGATAGCCGCCGCGGCTCCGTGCGCGCCGGGCTGGAGTCGATCGCGGCCATGGGCGGCGCAGCACGGGTCTTGATCCATGACGCGGCTCGGCCGTTCTTGCCGGGCGCGGTGATCGACCGACTACTCGGCGCGCTGGACGATGCGGAAGGCGCGATCCCCGTGCTGCCGGTCGCCGATACGCTCGTGCGCGGCATGGAGGGGCGCATGGCCGACGGCGTGCCCCGCGACGCACTGTTCCGGGTGCAGACGCCCCAGGCGTTCCGCTTCGACACGATCATCGCGGCGCACCGGGCCTGGGACATCACGCGCGAAGCCACGGACGACGCCCAAATTCTCTGCGCAGCGGGCCATGACGTCATCCTGGTCGATGGCGATGAAGGACTGGAAAAATTGACCTACCCCCAGGATTTTGCCCGCGCCGAAGCCCGGCTCGCGCCCACCATGACTGTGCGCGTCGGCATGGGCTATGACGTCCACCGTTTGGCGGCGGACGAAGAATTATGGCTGGGCGGCGTGCTGGTGCCGCATGATCGTGGCCTCGCCGGGCATAGCGACGCCGATGTCGCGCTCCACGCCATCGTCGATGCCCTGCTCGGCGCATTGGCGGAAGGCGATATCGGCAGCCATTTTCCGCCCTCCGACGCGCAATGGCGCGGTGCCTCGTCCGATCGATTCCTCGCCTATGCGGGCGATCGTGTGACGGCGCGCGGCGGGCGGATCGATCACATCGATCTGACCATCATCTGCGAAGCACCCAAGATCGGCCCGCATCGCGACGCCATCCGAACCCGCATCGCCGCCATCCTCGCGGTGCCGATCGACCGGGTGAGCGTCAAGGCAACCACCACCGAACGGCTGGGCTTTGCCGGGCGGCGTGAAGGTATTGCGGCGCAGGCGGTTGCCACCCTCTCCCTTCCCGCGCTATCCTGACGCCATGCCCGACAACATCCTTCCCGCCGAACTCGTCGACCTCGCCGAGCGCGTCATCATCGCCAACCGGCGCGCAGGCCGCACCGTCGCCGTGGCGGAAAGCTGCACCGGCGGACTCGTCTCGGCGGCACTCACAGAGATTGCGGGGTCATCCGACGTATTCGAGGCAGGTTTCATCACCTATTCCAACGATATGAAGGTCGAACTTCTCAAAGTGTCTCAGGATGTGCTGGAAACCTTCGGCGCCGTCTCGATCGCCACCGCCTGGGCCATGGCCCAAGGCGCGCTCAAGCAAAGCCACGCCCATGTTGCCGTCGCCATCACCGGGATCGCCGGGCCGGGCGGCGGCACAGAGCAAAAGCCGGTCGGCACGGTCGTCTTCGCCCGCGCCGAACGGGGCGCGTCGGCGGACAAGGTCGTCGCTGACATGCGGCATTTCGGCGATACCGGACGCGGCGGCGTCCGGCTTCAGGCAGCGCTATGCGCGCTCGAACTGCTACTGCCCGAACCCTCGGCACCATAAAGCGCCGCAGCGCGGGTTTCGAACGCACCGATCATCTTGCGCAACGCCCGGTCGAACACCTGGCCTGCCAGCATTTCGAACAAGCGGTTCTTGAATTCGAACTCGACCTCGAAGTCTACCAGTACCCCGCCCTGCCCGTCGTCGCGAAAGCGCCATTCATTGTGCAGATGCTTGAGCGGCCCGTCCATATAATCGACCCGGACATGGTCCGGGCGATGCTTGTGAACGCGCGACGTGAAGCTTTCCTTGATCCCCTTGAAGCCCACGATCATGTCGGCAACCATGTCCGCTTCGCTGTCCGATCGCACACGGATCGCACTGACCCAGGGCAGAAATTCAGGATAGGCCGCAACATTGGATACCAGGTCGAACATCTGGGTCGGAGTGTAGGGCAGATGGCGGGTTTCGCTATGCTTGGGCATTGAGAATTCAGGCCTTCACAGCCGCTTTGGCCAGTTTCGCTTCGCGCGCCGCGCGCATCTGTGCGAAATCCTCGCCGGCATGATAGCTCGACCGAGTCAGCGGACTGGACGCCACCTGCAGGAAGCCCTTGGCCCGTGCGATCGCGGCATAGCTGTTGAACGCCGCTGGCGTGACGAACTCCATCACCTTGGTATGTTTGGGCGTGGGCTGCAGATATTGGCCCATGGTCAGGAAGTCGATGTCGGCGGATCGCATATCGTCCATCACCTGATGCACTTCCAGCCGTTCTTCGCCCAGGCCCAGCATGATGCCCGACTTGGTGAAGATCGACGGATCAAGCCGCTTGACCGACTCCAGCAGCCGCAGCGACGCATAATAGCGCGCACCGGGCCGGATCGTCGGGTAAAGGCGCGGCACCGTCTCCAGATTATGATTATAAACGTCCGGCCGCGCGGCAACGATCATCTCGACCGCGCGCTCATGCTTGTTGCGGAAGTCCGGGGTCAGTATCTCGATCGTCGTGTTGGGCGTCGTCCGGCGCAGCGCTTCGATCACCTTGACGAATTGCGACGCACCGCCATCGGGCAGATCGTCGCGATCGACCGAAGTGATGACGATATGCTCCAGCCCCATCTCCGCCGACGCATCGGCCAGATTCTGCGGCTCATTGATATCGACCTTGCGTGGCATCCCCGTCTTGACGTTGCAGAAAGCGCAGGCCCGCGTGCAGACATCGCCCAGGATCATGACGGTCGCATGCTTCTTCGACCAGCATTCGCCGATATTGGGACAGGCCGCTTCCTCACATACCGTCGCCAACCCCTTGTCCCGCATCAGCTTGCGCGTCTCATGATAGGCGGGGCTGGTCGGCGCCTTGACGCGGATCCAGTCAGGCTTGCGCATACGCTCCGGCTGGCCGGGCACGGGGATGGGGGCGATGTCGTTCATTGGCCCCAGATAGCGATGCAGGGCCGGTCTTGCCAGTGCTGATATTGTCGGGCACACCCCGTCGCATGACTGACTTTACCGACATGCTCGCAGGCTATCGCCGCTTCCGTGAAACCGGATGGGCGCAACAGCGCGGCCGATGGGATGAATTGAACGAGGGGCAAAGCCCCCGCGTCATGGTCATCGCCTGTTCCGACAGCCGGGTCGATCCGACGCAGATTTTCGACAGCAGCCCCGGCGAAATCTTCGTCGTCCGCAACGTCGCTGCCCTCGTGCCCCCGTTCGAAACAACGCCCGGCCATCATGGCGTATCGGCGGCGCTGGAATTTGCGGTGCAGGTGCTCAAGGTCGGCGAGATCGTCGTCATGGGCCATGGCAAATGCGGCGGCTGCAAGGCCGCTCTCAGCCATGATCTGAAAGATGCGGAACCGGGTGAAGGCGGCTTCATCCATGCCTGGATCGAACTACTCGACGACGCACGTGAAACCGTGATGGCCAGCCATGGCAGTGTGAGCGGTCGCGACGCCGAACGCGCGATGGAACAGGAAGCGGTCAAGGTCAGCCTCGCCAACCTGCGCACCTTCCCCTGCGTTCGCTCCAAGGAGCGCAAGGGCGAATTGAAACTCGTCGGTGCCTTCTTCGCCATTTCCGATGGCCAGTTGCACGTCATGGACGACCAAAGCGGAATTTTCTCGCCCGCCTGAAAGGACTGATAGCATGGCGTCGACACGCGATGGCAGCGGCAATATCGCCCTGCTGATAGACGCCGACAATGCGTCCGCTGCGCATTTCGATCCGGTGATGACCGTCCTGGCCGAACTCGGCACGGTCAATATCCGCCGCGCCTATGGCAATTGGAGCAAGACCACGCTCAAGACCTGGGCGGCGCTCTCTGTCGCGCAGGCGATCGAGCCGCAGCAGCAGTTCGATCTGACCAAAGGCAAGAACGCCACCGACATGAAGATGACGATCGACGCCATGGACCTGATGGCGTCGGGCCGGGTCGATGGCTTTGGCCTGATGTCGAGCGACAGCGACTTCACCCCGCTCGTCACCCGCATCCGGCAGCAGGGCATCCCGGTCTATGGCTTCGGCTCGGTCCAGACACCCGAAGGCTTCCGCCGCGCCTGCACCCGCTTCATCGACGTTGCTGCGTTGGCAGCGGCCGAAGTGCCGTTGGCCAAGCCGGTCGCCAAGAAATCGCCATCGCCCGCCAGCAAATCGCCGCCAGCCGTCGAGAAAATCACGCCTGCAAAGGCCGACACAGCCAAAGCCGCGCCACCCGCCCCGGTAGCGAAGAAAGCCGTGGACGAGGAAGTCATCAAGCTTCTGATCGACGCCTATGGATCGGTCACCCGCGACGAACGCGGGTTCGTGCGGCTGGGATCGGTCGGCCAACTGGCCGGCAACCGCTCCAGCTTCGACGTGCGCAATTATGGCTATAAGCGCCTGTCTGACCTGGTGCAGGACATCCCCAATTTCATCTCGGAAACGCGCGAAGGCGGGCAGGTCTGGATCAAGCGGGTCAATTGATCCGCTCGACGGAAAGCGGCTACGCTATCGACAATCCCAAAAAAAGGGCCGGTCTTCGCAAAGACCGGCCCGTAAAGTTTTAGGAGAGGATGCCTGAAAGGCACCGTCTTCCTGCATTGATAGCGGTATCATAACAAGTGCAAAGCGATGGTTTGCGGTTGCAAATGTTGCAACCGCAATGGAATCAGGCTTCGCCCCAAATGGCTTGTGCCGTCTGTACGACCAGTTCGAGCTTCGCCCGCTGCTCATCCGGCGTGATCGCGTTGCCCTCTTCGGTGGAGGCAAAGCCACATTGGGGCGCGATGCCGAGCTGGTCGATGTCGGCATATTTCGCCGCTTCCTCAATCTGCCGTTTCAAGCCATCGATCGGCTCCAGATCGGGCACCTTCGTCGTGATGAAGCCCGGATAGACCCGCTGCTTGCCCTTGGCCAGGAAGCGCAGCGGCTCCAGACCTCCGGCCCGCTCGCTGTCATATTCCATGAAGAACAGATCGACGCCGGTCTGATTGAAGATGGCATCGGCCGCCAGATCATAGGCCCCTTCGGCCGCCCAGGTGGAGCGGAAATTGCCGCGGCACATATGCATCCCGATCAGCATGTCGGCGGGACGATCCTTGATCGCATCCTGCATCATGCGGGCATAGGCGGTGATCAGCCAGTCAGGATCAATGCCTTCGGCCACTTTCTGCGCACGATGCTTGGGATCGCAAAGATAGGCGAAGAAGATATCGTCCATCTGCAGATAGCGGCAGCCCGCATCGTAAAAAGCCTGAACCGCCTTGGCGTAGGTCGCGGACAAGTCCGCGAATAGCGCGCCGAGATCGGCATATTCGGGCACGCGAATATCTTCCTTCGCGGTCCGAAAATGGCAGCAGCTTGGGCCAGGGATCGAAATCTTGGGCGTTACGCTGGTCGTTTTCGCCAGAAACCGAAAATGGTCGAGCATCGGATGGTCCGCTGGAAAGTCCAGCTTTCCCGTGATGACGGGGAAGGTCGGCCGTAATTTGACGCCGTGAAATTGCGCGCCCTCTTCCGGGTCACGCTGTTCCAGGTCGAAGCCGGTAAGACCGCCCATGAAATCATAATGCCAGAAGGACCGCCGAATTTCCCCGTCGGTCACGACCTTCAGACCGACGGATTCCTGCATCTTTACCGCTTCGACGATCCCGGCATCTTCGATCGCGGTCAATTCCGCGCGGGAGATGCTCCCTTCTTCGAAAAAGGCCTTTCGGGCAGCGGTAACGGCAGCGGGCCGCAACAACGAACCGACATGGTCGGCACGGAACGGAGGAGTAGAGTTGGTCATCGTCAAAAATCCATACTACGCGATTATCGGGTCAGCTTCTTATAGGCGAGGCGCGTTGGCCGGTCGGCCGCATCGCCCAGACGGCGGCGCTTATCCTCTTCATAGGCTTCGAAATTGCCTTCGAACCATTCGACATGGCTGTCGCCTTCGAACGCCAATATGTGGGTGGCAAGCCGATCGAGGAAGAAGCGGTCATGGCTGATCACCACGGCGCAGCCCGCGAAATTTTCGATCGCCTCTTCCAGCGCGCCCAGCGTTTCGACGTCGAGATCGTTGGTCGGTTCGTCGAGCAGCAGAACGTTGCCGCCCTTTTTCAGCATCTTGGCGATGTGGACGCGGTTGCGCTCACCACCCGACAGCTTGCCGACATTCTTCTGCTGGTCCTGCCCCTTGAAGTTGAAGGCACCAACATACGCCCGCGTTGACATGTCATGGCCATTGACCTTCACATAATCGAGACCGTCGGAGATTTCCTCCCAGACATTCTTGCTTGGGTCGAGATGATCGCGGCTCTGGTCGACATAGCCCAGCCGAACCGTCGTGCCGATATCGACCTCACCGCTGTCCGGCGTTTCCTGCCCCGTGATGATCTTGAACAGCGTGGATTTACCCGCGCCGTTCGGCCCGATCACGCCGACGATGCCGCCCGGCGGCAGCAGGAAGGACAGGTCTTCGAACAACAGCTTGTCGCCATAGGCTTTGCTGATGCCCTTGAACTCGATGACCTTGCCGCCCAAGCGCTCTGGCACCTGGATGACGATCTGCGCCTTGCCGGGGCTGCGATTATTCTGCCCTGCGACCAGTTCCTCGAACTTCTTGATACGCGCCTTCGACTTGGTCTGACGCCCCTTGGTGCCCGCCCGGATCCATTCCAGTTCGTCGTTGATCGCCTTCTGGCGGCCGGTGGCCTCGCGGTCCTCCTGCTCCAGGCGCTTGGCCTTCTTCTCCAGATAGGTGGAGTAGTTGCCTTCGTAGGGGAAATATTTGCCGCGATCGAGTTCGAGGATCCAGCCCACGACATTGTCGAGGAAGTAGCGGTCATGGGTGATCATCAGCACCGCGCCCGCATATTCCTTCAGGTGATTTTCCAGCCAGGTGACGCTTTCGGCATCCAGATGGTTGGTCGGTTCGTCCAGCAGCAGGATGTCGGGCTTCTGGATCAGCAGCCGGGTCAGCGCGATCCGGCGCTTTTCACCGCCCGACAGATTTTCGACCGACAGGTCGGACGGCGGACAGCGCAGCGCTTCCATCGCGATTTCAAGCTGATTGTCGAGCGTCCAGCCATCGACCGCGTCGATCTGCTCCTGCAACGTGCCCATTTCCTCCATCAGCGCGTCGAAATCGACGTCTTCGGGCGGATCGGCCATGATGTTGCTGATCTCGTTGAAACGATCCATCTTGTCCGCAATCTCGCGGGCGCCGTCCTTGACGTTTTCCAGCACATTCTTGTTGGGGTCGAGCTGCGGCTCCTGCGCCAGATAGCCGACCGTGATATTCTCGCCCGGCCAGGCCTCACCCGAAAAATCGGTGTCGATTCCTGCCATGATCTTGATCAGGGTCGATTTACCTGCGCCGTTCGGCCCGACGATGCCGATCTTGGACCCGCGATAAAATTGCAGGTTGATGTTGCTCAACACCGGCTTGGGCGCGCCGGGGAAGGTCTTGGTCATGCTCTTCATGACATAGGCATATTGCGAGGAGGCGGACATGGCTGCTGCAGCTCCGAATAAAGACAGAGAGAGGATTTGGCGCGGAGTTAGCGGAGGCGGGACGCATTGGCAAATGGGTGATGGCCAGCTACGCTCCCATCCATGCAGAAAATCCGATCGGGCACGCTGGCCGCCCTCCTCCTTGGCAGCGCTTTCACCCCTACCCTCTCCCTCGCCGCCCCGGCAGATAGCGCCGCGATTCGCGAAGCGGCGCTCAAGGACGACGTCGCCTGGGACTTTACTGAAGGGCTGACCACCGAAGTCGGGCCGCGCCCCGCTGGCACGCCGCAGGAGGAGCGGGCGCGCGACTGGGCGGTCGCCAAGCTCAAGGCGCTGGGGTTCAGCAATGTGCGGGCCGAACCCTATACCATGCCGGTGTGGGTGCGCGGGCGCGACGAAGCGAAAATCCTCTCGCCCTTCCCGCAAAATCTGGTGCTGGCGGCGCTTGGCAATAGCGGATCGACCACGGACAAGGGGATTACCGGCGAAGTCGTCTATTTCCCGACCCTCGCCGATCTGGAAGCGGCCCCCGACGCGAGCCTGAAGGGCAAGATCGCCTTCGTCAGCCACGGGATGGAGGCGACGCAGGACGGCTCCTCCTACGGCTATTTCGGCGCAGCGCGTCGGCAGGGGCCGAGCATCGCCGCCAAAAAGGGCGCGATCGGCATCCTCATCCGCTCGATCGGCACTGACCATCACCGCATGCCCCATACCGGCGTCCAGATGTGGGCCGATGGCGTGACGCCGATCCCGGCCGCGGCGCTCTCGGTGCCCGATGCCGAGCAACTTGCTCGCGTCATTGCGCGCGGGCAGCCGGTGAAGCTGCACCTCACCCTGACATCCAAGATGCTCAAGGATCAGCCATCGGGCAATGTCATCGCGGAAATTCCCGGTAGCGATCCGGCGTCAGGCGTCGTCGTCGCGGCCTGCCACCTCGACAGTTGGGACCAGGGCACGGGCGCTATCGATGACGCCAGCGGCTGCGCCATCGCGGCAGCATCGGCCCTGCATGTCGCGAAAGCAGGCCAGCCCCGCCGCACCATCCGCATATTGATGGCGGGCGCGGAAGAGGTCGGCGGCGACGGCGCGCGCGCTTATTTCAAAGCGCACGGTGCAGAAAAACATGCGCTGGCGATCGAGTCCGACTTCGGGGCCGATCGCATATGGCGCGTCGATTTCAAGCTGCCGCAAGGGCATGAGGCGCTGGCGACGCAGGTCGCGGCGGCGCTCGCGCCACTCGGCATCGGCGCAAGTAAGCAGGAGGCTGGCGGCGGCGCGGATATTGCGCCGCTGGTGCGGGCGGGCGTGCCGGTGATCGACCTGAAACAGGATGGCACGCGCTATTTCGACCTGCACCACACGCCCGACGATACGCTCGACAAGATTGACCCTGCGCAATTGCGCCAAAATGTCGCGGCATGGGCCGTCACACTGAACCTTATCGCCAATGCATCAGAATCCATGGGCGTTAACTGAACTTTTATTGTAGACAACACCCCGTCGCGTGATTCTGTCGCTTCACCGACGCAGAAAAGCATTGATTTGTGCAGCGCACACGTTAATGCGGGTCGCTCGCGTAGGGTCACATTATAAAGTGGCTGACGCGGCAAAATGCTATGGGAGCCGTACACAATGAAGAAGATCGCTGTAGTTTTCGCTTCGGCCAGCCTGATGGCTCTCGCCGCTTGCGGTGAGACCCCGGCCAACGAAACCGCGAACGCTTCGAACGCCGTGGTGGAAAACGTCGTTGACGACGCGATGAACGCCTCGGACAATGCCATGAATGCCGCCAACGCTGCCGACGACGCTGCGATGATGGCAAACAACGCCGCGAACGCGATGTAATCTTCGCGTCAGCGAGATTTCCGAAGGGCGGGCCGTCAGGTCCGCCCTTTTTGTTTGTAAGTCGATTGACGGCACGCACATTGGGCCGCTAAGGCGCATCGACGTCGGGGAGTAGCGCAGTCTGGTAGCGCGCCTGCTTTGGGAGCAGGATGTCGCAGGTTCGAATCCTGTCTCCCCGACCACTTAGCTTACATGATGCGCTGCACGATGATCCAGGCGGGCAAAGCCGCCAGCGCCAGGAACGTCCCCAACGGGACGCGCGCACCGGCCGCCTTGGCCCGGCCCATCACCAACATCACCAACAGGCCCGTCACCGACGCGATCAGCAGGATGAAGGGCAAGGCCTGCCAGCCCAGCCATGCACCGAGCGCGCCCAACAGCTTGGCATCCCCCAGGCCCAGCCCGTCCCTCCCCCGCACCGCACGATAGCCCAGCGCGATAGCGAGCAGCGCGCCATAGCCCGCCCCCGCGCCAATGGCGCGATCAACAAGCGCAACGTCGCTCGCCCACAAACCGATAGTGAAGCCCAGAAAGGCCAGCGGCAACGTCAGCGCATCGGGAAGCCAGAAATGTCGCCAGTCCAGCACCGCGAGCGTCAACAGCAACCAGCCGAACACAGCCCAGCCGATACCGCCCAGATTGGGCATCGCGCCCAGCGCCAGCGCGCCAATCACGGCGCACCCCGCTTCGACCCGGCCATGCAACGGGTCGATCGCTGCACCACAACTGCGGCATCGCCCGCGCTGCGACATCGCGCTGAACAACGGTATCAGATCCCGCGCGCCCAGAGTCCGCCCACACCCGTCGCAGGCGGATCGCCCGCGCATCACGCTGCGTCCCTGCGGCCAGCGCAGAATGAGCGTGGCAAGAAAACTCCCGACGATCGCACCCGCCAGCCCGCCAACCACCACCGCTACCGGATGGATCACAATGTGCCTTCGACCTTGAGCAACTGCGCATTGCCGACGGTCGTAAAGCCCACCTGTCCCAATGTCCCGGCCAGCGTCGGATCGGCCGTCTCGACGCGCATTTCCGCCGTGTAACGGCCCGATCGCCAGATGCGCAGGGTCAGCTTTTCCATCCCCGACTGGCTGAGCAGTGGCAACAGCATGGCGTCGTCATCGCAGCTTATGACGCCCGACAATCCCTGCGTCAGGTTGAGGCCCGGAAATTGCCCCGCCATCCGCGCGCGCACGCGCCCCTCGGCATGACCACAGCGATCCCCTGCAAAATAAGCGCTGACATCCTCCAGCAACAGACTGGCCACCGGCAGCGGCGCAAAGGTGCGGCCAAGCGGCACCGCGCCCGTCACATCGTCGATGCCGATCCGGCCGAAGCCGACCGTCAAAGCGCCGCCAATATCGTCAGCCAGGCCGTTCCGCCGCTCTATGTCGAAGCGCGCCCGGCCGGTCAGCAGGGCAATGGGCGACAGGCCAGCGCGCACGCTGCCCATCGGAATCTCGCCCAGCATCAATTGGTCAATCCGTCCGCTCCACACCGTGCCCCGCACTTCCCGTGCAGCGACACCAAGTCGCTCCAGCCCGGCAAGGCCAAGCGCAACCCGCATCGGCAGGAAAATAAGCAAACCCAGCGCCAGCGTGACGAGAAGGATGATCCGCATCCGACGCGACAGGGTCAGCCCCATCATTGTCCATCGCCTCGTGCGAGAACGGCTTGCACCGACACGCTGCCCGCCGTAGGCGCAGGCCGCGCGCTCATCGTATCGACGCGCACGCCTTGGGCTTCCAGCGTGGCGAGCCAGCTGAACAGCGCCACCGGACGAACCGAGGCAATCGCGATGTCCATCCGGTCCGCCCCTTGTGCCTGCGCCCGTTCCAGCGTCAGTCCCGCCTCGCCCGCGCTCTGCCCAACCAACTGATCAATCGGCGCGCTTGGCCCTGCCGCCTGCGCATTGCGCGGCAAGGCTTTCAATTGCTTGACCGCGGCGCGCACCGCCGCATTGCGGTCGGTCGCGGCGCGCAATTCATCGCGCGCTGCGGTCTGTGCCCTGTCAAGCGGCACCGCCACCCCGAACCACAGGGCCACGGCCGCCAGCAAAGCGAACATCACGCCCAGCATCACCTGTTCGCGCGGCGAGCGTTCGGCCCAAAGGCTTTTCATCCGTTCCATCATGACCGCACCGTAATATCCGCCAGCGTCCGCCCGCCGGCATCCTGTGAGGGCGTGGCCGTGATCGTGAAACCCGCGGCCTGAAGCGCGAGCAACACGATGTTGATGTCATCCGCCTTCGCCGAAGCCAGCGTCGCACGGACCATGCCGTCCGGGTCACGCGACAGGCTGGTCAGCGCGACGCCCGGCGCATCCTGCATCGCGCTGAGCAACGCCGCGACAGGCGCGGTAAAGGCGCGCCCGCCCGCCCCGCGAGCCGCAAGTTGCCCTTCCATCTCGGCCAATGCCTGCGCTGGATCACTCGCACCGGGCAGCACTTGCTGCGCCTGCGCCAGACTGTCCGAATCCAGGCGGCTGGCCTCGGCATAATTTTTCGCAATGCCGATGAGCGCGATCAACACGCTCGCGAGCAGGATCAGTCCACTCCAAAGGGCAATCCGTCCGACCACCCGTCGATCAATCGACCGCCGCACCCGCTTGGCAAAATCGCCCTGGCGCAAGTCGAGCGGCGGATTGTCGAGCGCGGCAATGGCGCGCCCCTCGATCAGGCCGGGCGATATATCCACAATCGGCGCATCACCGATCATCACAGGCAGGGCCATGTCGTCCGTCAACGCCATGTCCATGCCGCGCAATATCACCGTATCGCCGACGGCGCCGCGAACAAATCCGCTGTCCGGTTCGGGCAGCAGCAGCGCGGCGGGCACCATCACATCCGGGTCCAGCCCATGATGCTGCGCCCAGAGCAGCCAATGCTGCATATCGGCGCGGCTGGCGAGCGCGATAATATGCGGCCGGGCTGGATCGTCATTGCCGCACGACACAGCGAATAGCTGGTCCGGCGGCGCAATGCCGCTGGCCAGCGTGGCGATCCGCGCCGCCGCTCGACCTTGACGCACCGGCAACTCAGGATGGGCAATCCAATGCAGCGCCACCAAAGCGGCAGGCGGCACCAGCATGATCCGGGTCTGATCGGGCAAGGCGGTTATGCCACATGCCGCGAGCCAGTTTGTGCCTGTGCCCGACTGCACCAACGCAGCGTCGATGACCCGCATCCAGCGTGGCTCGGCTCCCGCCGCTTCTGGCAGAAACAGGATGAGCGCATCGCGCATGCTCATGCGCCCGCGCCCCAGGTGCGCCGGACGATTGTCGCCGGGCTTTCCCGCGCATCAATCAGCGCGCGCTCCACCATCTGCGTTCCCCCGACATTCACTGCCACGTCCACTTCGAAAAACCTCGTCGTCAATTTGACCTGTTCACTCACGCCTTGTCCCGGCGACAAACCGGCGAGGGAGGGCAGTTTCCAGAATTGCACCGTGCTGCCGTAGCCGTCCGTCGGCCGCTGCGCCAGCAATTGCCGTGCCTGCGCAACCGACAATTCGCCCGGCAACAGCATGGCGAACAAGGGTGCCTGCGTTGGCAGCAGCGTATTGATGTTGATTGGCGACAAATCCGTGACCGGCAATGCGCATATCCATGGGCGAACCAGGTCATAGATGGCAGGTGTTACACCGTTGACCGCGCGCAATTCGCTCGCGTCGACCATCAGGCGGTTCGCCGCGCGATAGGGGCGCGACGCCTGCGCATAGGTTTCGTCCTCCGCACCGCCCGGCTGTGGCGCGCTGTCGCTATCAATCCAGTCGGCAAGGCCAGCCGCAGCCGCTTGCGCTTGTCGTGTCTCGACGCCAAGCGCCTGTAGCAGGGCCTGAAATTGTGCCACGCCGATCGGGCGGACCTTTAGACTGGCCTCACTCTCGCCCGTGACGACGCTATTCACATTGAAACAATTGCCGCCATCGGTGACTCGTGCGGTCGCAATGCCGCCGGGAACGGGAATGCTTTGCGGCGTTCCCATCCAACCGCCCGCCAGCGTGATCTTGGCCGGATTGGCGGCGACCAGATCGCCGATGCGCATCCGGGCAATCTGCGTCCCGGCGTCGGCATAGGCTCGCGCCTGATCCATCGCGCCGCCATTACCCGTCATCCGCGTGGCCAGCGCCACCCGTTCAAGCGCGGTTGCGGCAACGACCGACATGACGGCGACCAGCAGCAATACAGTGAGCAATGCCGCGCCGCGTTCGCTGGGCTTGTGGGGATCAGGCATCGGGTGTGCCTTCGACAATCGGCTTCTCGACCGGGCCGGGCGCAACCAGAAAGCGCAAGGTGAGGGGCGGTTCGCCGGTACGGGTAAGCACCATCTCCACTGCGCGCGGCAGCAGGTCAGGCTGCGTCGGCGTCCAGTCGTCGCGCCATTTGCCCTGCGCATCGCGAAATTTCAGCGCTACCGCCTCGACATTGTCCAGCAGCGCGGCGGGTTCATCCCCGGCCGCACCGTCCAGTTGCGTATAGCCGCGACGTTCCAGCCGCCCCTGCCGCACCCAATATTCGATCTTTTGCAGCGAAGGCCGCGGCAAATCGCCCAGATTGTCCCATCCGCCGCGCACGAACTGCATCACCGGCTGGCCTTCGCCTTCCCCATTTGCCCAGAAAGCCGGCGCAAGCGTGCCGCTCTCCGTGCGGGTGATGCGCGGCACCGCCTGCCCCAGATCGCCCGCCAGCGCCCCGCCTGCCCGCTGGACGGCGGCCATATCATCCAGCCGCGCCTTGATCTGCGCCTGCGCCGACACGCTATTGCCGAGCAGCAGGACGCCCGCGCTCGCCAGCATTGCAAAGATCATCAGCGCGACGAGCAGTTCAATGAGGGTGAAGCCGCGTTCATTAGCTTGGACCTTGCCCTGACTTCCTCCGTTCGTTTCGAGCGAAGTCGAGAAATGCCCAGCGCGGTGCCAGACGTTTCTCGGCATGTTCGAAACGAACGGATGGTAGTTTACGCGACCGGGCATCACTCCACCACCCGCACAAAGCTCAACACCACCGGCGAAGCGCCCGGCTGACCATCTACCGTCAGGTCCACCTGCAACAGCCGCTGATCGTCGGTCGGCTTGACGATCCGGTGCCAACGCCAGTTCCGCCCGCCATTGGCGACTGCCCCCTCTTCTTCCCCGACAGCGGGCGGCAAAGGATCGCTCTGCACCTCCACCATCAGGTTGCGCGCAACGATCTGCCCCAAGGCCTTGCTGTCCAGATCAGCGGTCGTGCGCAGGGTCACCCCCTGCAACCGCACCAAAGCCAGCGCCGCCAGACTGAACACCGCCAGCGCGACGAGCATCTCTAAAAGCGTAAAGCCGCCCTCACATTTTCCGTCACCCCGGACTTGATCCGGGGTCCAGGGCGCAAAGCGCTGCCCTCTATCGCCCTGGATGCCGGGTCCAGCCCGGCATGACGGTGAAGGGGATGGCAGATTACCCACCGACCATGACCTTCCCGGCCATATCGACCGTCACCGACACCCGCTCGCCTTCGCGCGCGAGCGTGACGGTCAACGGATCGGTCGGCAGCCCCGTGCCATCAAAGCTGATCTGTTGCCGCCCGTCCTTGCCCACCAACGCGCGCGTGCCGCCTTTCCAGTTGGCGGTGACGAAGGGCTTGTCCTCCAGCGGCACCCATCGCCCATCCTCGCGACGTTGAAAGCCATAGCCCGACGCCGACACCCACAATCCCATGGGCGCAGCCGTGACGACCGCTTCGTCGCGCGCGGCGGCAACGCGCGCGGCGAAGCGATCGGCATCCTCGATCACGCGCCCGCGTGGATCAGGAATGGCAAGCACCACGGCAGCCGAAATGAAGCCGATGATCGTCAGCACGACCATCAGTTCGACCAGCGTAAAGCCCTGTTGGGCGGAACGCATCAAGGGCGTGAAGCCCTGCTCATTCCATCCGTTCGTTTCGAGCGAAGTCGAGAAACGAGGCAGAGCCGAGTTCAGCGAAGCTAAACGCTTCTCGACACGCTCGAAGCGAACGGTAGATGAGTTACATCTCGCTGGAATGAATATCCGCATTTTCCGCTTCCCCGCCCGGCTGTCCATCCGCGCCCAGCGAACTGATGTCGAACGCCCCCTTGCGTCCTGGGACCGTATAGATATAGGCGCGGCCCCAGGGATCATCAGGCAGCTTCTTGATATAGCCGCCACGACGGTAGCGCTGCGGCTGGGCCAGGGATGCGGGAGGATTGAGCAGCGCCTGCAACCCGTCGGACCCGGCAGGATAGGTCAGATTGTCGAGCCGATATTGCTCCAGCGCCTGTTCGATCGTGGAGATGTCGGCCTTCGCCTTCTCGACCCGTGCGGTGTCGGTCGCCGGAATGACGTTGATCGCCACTATCGTCGCCAGCAGGCCGATGATGACGATCACCACCATCAGTTCGACCAGGGTAAAGCCCTCTTCACCCCGCCTACTATCTCCGTTCGCCCTGAGCCTGTCGAAGGGCACTCCTATTGCTGAAAAGAAAAAAAGGGCTTCGACACGCTCAGCCCGAACGGATTTTAGCGTAAACATATTCAACTCCTAGGCCCCGGTCAGGCTTTGCAACTGCAAGATCGGCAGCAGGATGGACAAAATGATGACGGCGACGATGCCGCCCATCAATATGATGATGATCGGCTCCAGCATGGCAAGCGCGGTCGAGGTAAAGGAGTCGAACTCGCGCTCCAGATAGTCCGCCGCCCGTTCCAGCATCGTATCGAGCCGCCCGGCGCTTTCACCGCTGGCCGCCAGATAGACCAGCAGCGGCGGAAACACCCCGGCGCGGCGCAGTGCCGCCGACAGGCTTCCCCCACCCCGGATCGCCTCGACAATCTCATCCGACGCGCGGCGCAGCACCCGATTATGCACAATGTTGGCCGTCAACGTCAGCCCCTCCATCAACGGCAAGCGGCTTGCGATCATGGTCGAAAGTGTGCGCGCCATCTGTGCCGCATGTAGATCGCGGATCAGTTTGCCCAGCACCGGCAGCCCCAGTAGCGTCGCGTCAAAGCGATAGCGGAACCGCTCATTCTTCATCGCCCGCCAGAAAGCCACGCCGCCCAATATCATAAGGATCAGCAACAGCCACCAATAGGCCGCCAGAAAGGCCGACAAAGCCATCACCATTCGCGTCAGCAACGGCAATTCCTGCCCGACCGTATCGAACTGTTCGACCACCTTGGGCACCACGAAGATCATCAATGCTGCCACCACGAACACGGCAAAGATCGCCAGCACGGACGGATAGGCGATGGCGGTCAATACTTTCGACCGCATCACCGCCTGCCGCTCCATCAGGCCAGACAATCGCTCCATGATCGTAGGCAAGCTGCCGGAGCTTTCGCCTGCGGAGATCATTGCGCGGTATAGCGGGGGAAAACTTTTCGGCTCCGCGCCCAGCGCATCGGCCAGCCGCCGCCCCTCCATCACGCCCGAATGGACCTTGCCGACAATCGCGCGGACATGGTCCTGCTCGCTCTGGCGCCCGATCGTGCGCAGCGACTCCTCCAGCGGACTGACCTGGGCCAGCGTCGCCAATTGCCGCGTGAACAAAGTCAATTCCTTGGCGCTCAGACGCGGACTGCGTAGCGACAGGTTTGCCCGCTTGCGCGCGCTCTCCACCGCGCTCGGCTCCAGCGCGACGATGAACAGCTTGCGCGCATCCAGCTTGGCGCGCGCCTCCTCGATAGTATCGGCCTTGATTGATCCCTTGCGGTCCTTGCCAGCCGGGTCGATCGCGACATAGTCATACTCAGCCATCGACGATCGTTTCCGCCTCGACCGAATCGCGCCGCGACACGCGGATCGCCTCTTCCGCCGTGGTCTGTCCGTCACGCACCAACGCGCGCGCCGCCGATCCCAGGTTGGGCGCATTGAGGAAGGCGTGGCGCGCAATCAGTGATTCGTCGCCACCATCATTGATCAGGCGGCGGATCGTATCATCGACCCGGATCGCCTCGAACACGCCGATCCGGCCCTTATAGCCCGTGCCGTTACATTCATCGCAGCCGCGCGCGCGATAGATAATCGTGCCGGGGTCGAAACCCAGCAGCGCACTGGCCGACTTATCCGCCTGCACCGGCTCGCGGCAGCTCTGGCACAAACGCCGCACCAGCCGCTGCGCGATCACCGCGCGCAGCGTCGACGCCAGCAAAAACGGCTCCACCCGCATGTCACGCATCCGCGTAATAGCGCCGACCGCATCATTGGTATGGACGGTGGACAGCACCAGATGCCCGGTCAGCGACGCTTGCACCGCAATCTCCGCCGTCTCGCGATCGCGGATTTCGCCGACCATCACCACATCGGGATCTTGCCGCAAGATCGCGCGGAGCCCAGCCGCAAAGGTCAGCCCGACCTTGGCATTCACCTGGGTCTGGCCAACGCCCTCCATCGCATATTCGACGGGGTCTTCGACGGTCAGGATGTTGCGCGATCCATCGTTCAACTGGCGCAAACCGGCATAGAGCGTGGTCGTCTTGCCCGACCCGGTCGGCCCGGTGACCAGGATGATGCCATTAGGCTCGCTCAACCCCTCGCGGAAAATCCGGTCCGGCGTCCCGTTCATGCCCAGCAGATCGAGCGTGATCCCGGCATTTTCCTTGTCGAGAATACGCAGCACCACCCGCTCGCCCGCCCGGCTCGGCAGGGTCGAGACACGCACGTCGAGCAACTTGCCACCCAGCGTCAGGCCGATGCGCCCATCCTGCGGCACCCGCCGCTCGGCAATGTCGAGCCGCGCCATTACCTTGATGCGGCTGACCACCACCGGCGCGACATGCGGGGGCATGCGCAGCGTCTCGCGCAACACGCCATCGACGCGCATACGGACGATGAGGCCGGTCTCATAAGGTTCGATATGAATGTCCGACACGCCCTGCCGCGCGGCTTCGGCGATGATGCCGTTGATCAGGCGGATCGCTGGCGCATCGTCGGCGCTATCCAGCAGATCGTCGGCCGTCGGAATATCCGCCGCCAAAATATCCAGTTCATCCCCGCCGACATCCAGCGATCCCGCCATGGCGGCCGCGCTGCCCTCCATCGCATAATGATTGGACAGATGCCGGTCGAACTCGGCGGGCGTCGTGAACACGACATCGAAACTGCGCGCCAGATGACGCCGCACCTCCAGCAGCACACGCGGATCGCTCCCCTCCCGCACGCCGATCGTCAGCCGCTCGCCTTCGATCGGCAGCATGACGACGCCATTCTTGCGCGCGAAGGTGTAGGGAATGTCGATGGCGCGGGGGGTGGCGATAACCGACATCATGGTGACGGGCTCACTCACAAAAACCTCCGTTCGTCCCCGGACTTGATCCGGGGGAAGTCGAAGCCCTCCACTGAGCGAAGCGAAGTGACCTCCCTTCGGTCGGTCGAGCCCTTCGACTTCGCTCAGGGCGAACGGTGAAAAATGGCGAACTCACTTACGCTCTCCACTCGGCGGCAGGTCCACCGGCCGCACCACGCCGCTCGACTGTCGCACAATAGGCTCGATCACTTCGGGTTGTGCAGGCACCATCACCGCATCGGTCGGCTGCGGCGGCAGCGGCGGCGTTGCACCCATATAATCGCGCACCAGTTCATCGATGGTTGGCTCCATGTCGGGATTACGTTGCAACTGCATCCCGCGAACATAGCCATAGCGCTGCTGCGTCAGCTTCTGCGCATCCTCCTTCGACCGCAGGATTGTCGGGCGGATGAACACCATCAAATTGGTCTTGGTCCGGCTACGACTGCGCGACTTGAACAATTCGCCCAGCCCTGGAATGTCAGACAGCAACGGAATCCGCTCGATCGTCTTGCGCTCATTATCGTCGAGCAATCCGCCCAGCGCCAATATCTCGCCATCATCGACCGTGACCGTCGTTTCGATCTCGCGCTTGTTGATGATGAGGTCGCTGCTGGAGTTGCTCACCGGACCGGCCACGCTCGACACTTCCTGTTTCAAAAACAGTTTGATCGCGCCGCCGGTGTTGATCTGCGGCTTCACTTCCAGCTTGATGCCGACATCCTGCCGTTGGACGGTGCGGAATTGATTATCGAAATTCTGGCTCAATGCCTCGCCGGTCGTGATCGGCACCTGCTGCCCGACCAGGATGGATGCCTTTTGATTGTCGAGCGTCATGACCGAAGGCGTGGACAGCAGGTTGCTTTCCGTATCCGATTTCACGGCGTTGATGATCGCGCCGAAAATGCCATTTTTGCCGATCTGCGTCCCCAGGCCACCGATAATGCCCGTGGCGCTTTGCAGGCTGCTGATCGCAGCCTGCTGCAAGCTGCTGGCTAGCTCGCCATTCTCCCGCACCTCCGTCGTGGTCCGCGTACCGTCCGGTGCAACCACTGTCGTCGTCGTCGTTCCAAGTTGCTCGGCACCATAAGCACCGGCCAGCGTCAGCAGATTGGGCGACGCATTGGAATAATTTGTCGCGGCAAAGCCGGTTGACGTACTGCCCAGCAAAAACTGTACGCCCAATTTCTTGGCCGCCGCATCGCTGATCTCAACGATAATCGCTTCCACCAGCACCTGTTCCCTGCGCGTGTCGATCTGGCGGATCGTTTCGCCCAGCATGCGCTGCACATCGCTGTTGGCCGCAACGATGATCGCGTTCGCTCCGTCATAGCGCGTAACGATTGCAGGCCCGCGCATGGATATGCCGCTGCCCGATGATGAAGCGGCAGCAACCGGCGCTGCGGCCTGCGCTGCCGGTGCAGCGCTGGCGTCCGCTGGCGTCGATGCCGTCACGGGCTGACTCGTGGATTGCCCGACCAACTGCTGCAATACAGGCAACAACTTCTCGGCGTCGGCATGTTCCAGCCAATAGACACGTATCTCCGTGCCGCTTGCCGCCTGCTGGTCAAGCTGCCGTGCCATGGCCGCGAGGCGCGCGACGCTATTGGCGTCGCCCCGGATGGCGATGGCATTGCTGCTGTCGATCGGCACCACGGTCGCAGCCGACGGCGCGGCATTTTCGCCCGATCCGCCGCCGGCTACCAGCGCCTGCAAAGACGTCGCGATTTCGCGCGCGCCTGCATTTTTGAGCATGATCATCTGCGTCGCCGACGTGTCCCGGTCAACGCGCGCAATGACTTGCCGGATGCGGGCGATATTGTCGGCATAATCCGCAACCACCACGCTGTTACCGGCGCGGTTGGCCGTGACCGACCCTTCCTTGCTCACCAGTGGACGCAATGTTTCCAGCGCACTCGCCGCGTCAATGGAGCGCAGGCGGAACACCTCGGTTACAAAGCTGTTGCGGCTGGCACCGCTGCCAACGCTACTGGGTTGGCCCGATGCGCCATCGGCGGGCTGGATGCGATAGGCACCGCCCGGTGCTGGCACCGCCACCAGCCCATTGGCGCGCAGGGTCGACAATACGATCTCGAAATATTCGGATCGGGACAAGGGCCGGTCGGTCACGACCGACACTTTTCCCTGCACCCGATTGTCGATGATGAAGGTGCGTCCCGTCACCCGCGCCGCGTCCTGAATGAACGCCCGGATGTCCGCATCGCGGACATTGAGCGTCTGCTGCGCCATCAGCGGCGCGGCGATCGGAGTCGCCAGCGCGAGGGCAAGGGCGGCGGTATGGAGGAGTTTGCGGGTCATTGGCCTTGCACGATCAGGTTGACGGAGGCGACGGCAGCGCCGCGCTCCACGGTCAGGGACAGGCGCGCACCGGGCGCAATCTGGTTCTGAATGGACTGGAGGTCGCCGATCGGCTGACCGTTGATCTGGGTCACGATATCGCCAGGTCGAAAACCGGCACTGGCAAAAGCTGGCCCCTTGGCGCTGACAACCAGTCCAGTGACGCGACCATTTTCCATGCGCGGGGCAAAGCCGATATCGCGCCTCAAACTGTCTGCACTCGGCGCGGAAGCGGGTGCGCCAGTCGATTCTTCCCCCGACGATACGGCACCAACCGAAGGCGCGTCGCCTTCTGGCGCTGCGGCGGGCGCGGGGGTCGATTGATCAATGAAAATCTGCTCTTCCGCCCCGCCCCGATCAATCGTCACATGATCGAACGCCACCGCCTTCAGCACGACGCCGGGCATGATTTCGTCACCCACGGCAAAACTATTCTGCACGCCGTCTGGCGATGCGATGATGGCAGAACCAAGCCCCGACCCTTCATTGACGCGCACGCCATAGAGGGTGAGCGCCAGTGAAGTGACAACGCCAGTGCCCGATGGGGTCGGGGCGTCGCTACGGAAGAAGGGATCGAAGGAGGCAAAAAGGGCCTGACGCGCGCTCGGCGACAAAAGTTGTGCCTGCCGCCCCTCCCACGGCCCGAAACTGCCCACCGGCACCATCATCGCCCACACAAGCCGCACCAGTTGCAGGGCAAGCAGGACCAGCAAGCCGCGCTCCAGCAGACGCCATCCGTCAAATGGCGGCAAACCACGCGGCCTGCGCTCGCTCCACCCGCGCACTGTCTGGCCAAACGGCACTCGCATAATCTGATGAAGCCCCCACTGATATGGAAGCCTGCTAGGCATTTCTCCTTACGGGACGATGACGTTTATATGACTGTAATATGACATGAGGGCAGGCACGCCCATCGCTTGCATTTTGCTGGTTGCGCGATAGCAACGGCGCCGTCTTCACGGCGCTATAATGCCATTGCAGGACCGATTATGACCGACCAGATCATCCCTACCGCCGCTGATGGCGACCCCGCCTGGATTGGCTCACACCCGCGGGTCCAGCGTGTCCCGACCAGGGAAATCACGCTGTTCATCCTGCGCGACTTTCTTTCAGCGCCCGATTGCACCGCCCTGATCGAGCGCATTGATGCGCAGCGCCGCCCCTCGACCATCGCCGATGCCAATGGTGACGGCTATTTCCGTACCAGCGAAACCTGCGACCTTGACCATGCCGACCCGTTCGTTGCCGGGATCAATGCCCGGCTCGACGCTTTTGCCGGCATTGCCACCCACTATGGCGAACCGATACAGGGGCAACGCTACGATGTCGGCCAGGAATTCAAAGCCCACACCGATTATTTCGATCCAAAGGGCGCGGACTATGCGACCTATTGCTCGGTCGCCGGCAATCGCACCTGGACATTGATGATCTATCTCAATGAACCGGCAGCGGGTGGCGCGACGCGCTTCACCAAGATCGGCAAGACGGTGCAACCGCAGACCGGCAAATTGCTCGCCTGGAACAACCGCCTTGCTCCGGGGCAGCCCAATCCCGCCAGCATTCACCACGGCATGAAGGTGCGCAGTGGCGTCAAGCATGTCATCACCAAATGGTATCGGGAAAAGCCCTGGGGCTGAAGTTGGGGGCCCGTCGCAGCGCGTGAGCGGCGGACCGCATATCCTGTGTGATCGAAAACAAAGCGACCGGCCCGCATGAAAACGGGCCGGTCGCTTTTTTGCCATCATCGGGCCGCGCAGGGGGCGACCCGTGACCGTCGCTTTAGAACGCCACCGTCATCGACGCGGCGATGGTGGTGCCGATCTTGTAGCGGTTATAGAAGACGCGACTGTCGCCCTCTTCCTGGAACTCCTGGAACTTCCGTCCCAATATGTTGCGGGCTTCGAACTTGAACTCGCTGTTGATGCCGCCGGGCAGCTTGACCCCCTGACGGGCCACGAAGTCCAATTGCACGCCTGGGCGTTCCTTGATGTCGGGCTGCAGATTCGGACCACGGCTGGTGACGCGGTCGCTGGCATAGGTCAGCAACAAGGTCTGCTGCGACAGCTTGTCCGTATCCTCCAGACCGATCTGCAGGTTGACCAGATGGTCGGACTGGCCAGTCAACGGCACACCGTTCAGGAAGAAGTCGGATGCCGCCGGCAGATCGCCTACGGTGTAGGTATAAGGAATGGTGGTGTCACCGTCCTTCACCCTCAGCTTCGATTGGGTGTAGGTATAGTTACCGATCAGCACGATACGACGGCTCAGGAAGAAGGACGAATCCGACCAGTTATCGAGCGGAATATATTTCTGCACTTCCAGCTCGGCACCATAGAGCGTCGCTTCGGGCGCATTGGCGAAGCTGGTCGCGACGCTGTAGGTATCCGTGATGGTCGTGTAGGTTTCGATTGGGTTCTCGATCTTCTTGTAGAAGGCTGCCGCCGTAATCCGTTCGTCGCGGCCCATATACCACTCCGCACGAACGTCCGCATTCCACAACTGGCTGTCCTGCAAGAAGGGGTTGCCGCGGAAGAAACGGTTCGATTCGGTGTCCAGATAAGGCTGGGCGATCAATTCGCGGAATTGCGGCCGAGCGATCGTCTTGGAGCCGCTGGCGCGCAGTTGCAGGCCCTTGGCGGCTTCGAGGGTAACCGTCACCGCCGGCAACCAATAGTCGTTGCGGATTTCATTGAAGGGCGTGACGCCCGTACTGTAAACGTCCACGCCGGTTACCGACATGTTGCCCTTTTCGTAACGGACACCGGCATTTACCGAGAGACCGGAGAAGAGTTCGGCCTGAACCTGGGCATAGCCTGCATGGGTCCGCAGCGCGGCATCATAGACCGGATAGTTGCCCGAAAAATCGAGCAGGCCGATATTATAGAGCTGGATCGAAGCATCCGACAACAGGAAGTCGGGGCGCAACTGCGTCACGGGGATCGGCAAGTTGACGGCGTCGAAATGCAGTTCATAGCGCGACGAACGACGCTTGGTATCATTGAAGGCATAGCCCGCCGTCAACGAATAGCCTGGCGCGATCTTGTAGCTCAAATCCGCACCGGCGAACCACAGATCCTCGTTCAGGTCACTGAACGTGATGGAAGCATCACCGCGCTGACGATTGAGCAGGTTGATGAAACGATCGCCCACTGGATCGATATCCAGGCTGACATTCGACCGCACATAGACGAACTCACGCTCATAAGGTGCTTCACGCTGCGAGTTGGCAAAGCCACCCCGCATGTCGAGGCTGAGCGCGTCAGTCAGCTTGAACTCGCCGACCAACTGCGTGTCGATCAATTGCCGCTCATACCAGGCGGTGCTTTGATTCATATAGTCGGCCGTTTGGATCAACCCGTCATTCTGACCGACGGCCAGCGCGCTACGCTTGAGCGTGTCGCGGATGTAGAGGTTCGTCCAGCGCAGCTTCTGCTCGCCCAGCTCCAGGCCAAAGCCCAACAGGCCGTTGACCGTGATTTCATTATCGGTGGCAACCTGCTGATAGCTTCTGCCCGCACCCTGTGCGACGTCGAGCGACGCCTGCTGCAGGTTGTCGCGCGTACGCCACTTATTGCTGTAGGACGCCGTGGCAATCACGCCCAGGCGACCATCACTGCCGACATCAACAGCGGTGCCGCCGTTGAGCGACGCCGAGAAATTGAATGGCAGGCTGTTGGTCCGCTGCACGACCGACGTAGCGGAATTGAGGAACTGCATGGAAATGGCCTGCTGATCCGCCCGGCTGATATCGGAGAAAGGCTTTCCGCTATTGAAGGCCTGCTGAAGCAGCGGCGGGACGTTGCGCGAACTGTCGTCAAAGCCCGTCCAGTCCGACTTGGAGCCATAATGGGTATAACCCATCTGCCCTGACGTTTCGGTATTGGCCGAACTGCCGACGCCGACTTCCAGATAGCTTTCGCTCGGAATGGCCTTGGTCGTCAGGTTGATGACGCCACCGCCAAATTCACCAGGGAAGTTGACCGAATAGGTTTTCTGCACCAGCGTCGATGCGATCACGCTCGTTGGGAAGATGTCGAGCGGAACAACGCGCTTCAAAGGTTCCGGGCTTGGCAGCGGCGAACCGTTGAGCAGCGCGAGCGAATAGCGATCGCCGAGACCCCGGACATAGACATAACCGCCCGACACGACCGACAGGCCCGTAACGCGCTGGAGCGAACCGGCGATATCGCCCTCGCCCGTGCGACGGATGTCGGCAGCCGACAGCACGTTCACCACTTGCGGAGCGGCTTGCGACACATTGCTGGTGCGACGGCCGGTGACGACGATGTTCGCGCCGGGAATCGACACGTCGAACCCGTCTTGCTGTTCTTCTTCTTGAGCGGCGGCTGGCGACACGGCACCGCCGGCGTCGATCTGCGCCATGGCGGCAGGCGCGACCAGGGCGGATGAAATCAGGAGCAGGCGCGCCAGGCTGAGCGGCTTCGACATGCTAAATGTCCCCCTTTGGGATATGCAGTGCAAAAGAAGGCGGGGAAGCGCAAATGCACGCTCCCCCGCCCCTGTTGAGGTCGTGGGTCCGATCAGGTCGTCGGGATCGCCGTGCAGCTACCGCTGGTGGTGCCGAAGTTGGCGGTCACCGAGTTGCAGGTCCAACCGGCATACCAGGTGTCGTTGCTGTCCTTGACCGCACCGATATAGGTGGTGGTGGTGAAGGCACTGTCGATCGTCTTGGGATCGACCGCCGGACGGGCGGTTTCGGTCGGGCCATTGATGAACAGGCTGGTCAGCGACGGGGTGTAGCTGATCGTGCTGTTCGGGCCAGCTTCGAAGATCGACTGAACCAGCGCGACATCGACGCCGCCGGTGCCCTTATAGGGCGTGCTGTTGCACTGCATCACCACCGAAATGTAGCGCGGCTTGCCAGCATCCTGCAGCGCGGTGTCGGCATCGCGCACCGTCGTCAGGCTATTGATGCGCAGGCAGCTCTGGGTCGGGCTGACGATGATGCCGTTGACCAAAGCGAGGTCGGCACCGCCACGCAGCAACATCGACGCGCCGTTGTCGCCGGTGTTCGAGCGCTGGATATGGGTGAAGTTGGCAACCTTCAGATACTGGCGCGGCAGGGCGTCTTCGCTGTTGTTGGCTGCACTACCACCGTTCGAGTCGGTTTCGAGGAAGGTGTCGCCGATATTGTTGCCTTCACGCTGGATCGAAAGAACGAACTGTGCCGTTCCGCGGAAGCCCATGTCGGTATCCAGATTGTCGTCTTCGTTGCCGGTCAGCACCAGGTAACGCGGATGCGCCGCACCACCGAAAAATTCGATGCCATCGTCCGAGCTGTTGTGGATCTGGATATGATCCATTTCGGTGTTGGTGCCGACACCCGATGGCGTCAGGCCCTGAAGCTCCTTACCGTCGGACAGCACGAAGCCCGAATAACGGATCTGCACATAGGACAGGCGGCCCGAATCGTCGGCATCGTTGGTGCCGCCGTACAGGGCGTTGCTGGTGCCTTCCGTATCACGCTCACAGGCGTTGGTGCCGGGCGCGGCGGCCGGGGCGAGACAGTCGGTGATCTTCGCGCGGCCGAGCAGCACGATGCCACCCCACTGGCCCGACGACTGGTCGGTCGCAGTGCCAAGCACGTTTTCACGGCTGGTGAAAATGATCGGCTGCGTCGCCGTGCCGATCGCATTCAGACGATTGCCGCGATTGACGGCGAGGAAGGCATTGCCGGTGCCGGCAAAGACAACGACGCCCGGATCGATCGTCAGCGTAACGTCGGTGTTGGTGCTGGCGGCACCCTGGTCGGTGCCGACATCAACGCGGCCTGGCAGCGAATAGATGACGCCCGCGACCTTGGGGATCGCGGCCGAGCTGGTGAAGCGGGCAGGGAAGCCGCAATTGCGCCAGGTGTTGCCGCCGTTGGTGATGGTGCCGAGGTCAGTGAGCTGTGCCGCGCCGGAAATGTTCGGGCAATTGGCGGCCGGGGTCACGCCGGTCGGCGTGGGGGTCGGCGTTGGCGTGGGGGTCGGCGTCGGCGTTGGCGTCGGCGCGGGGATGACGATGGTGCCTTCGCCCGGCGAGGAAATGTCGTCGGCGCCGCAAGCGCTCAGACCGATGCAAGCGCAGCTCGCCATCAGGATCGTGTGAATACGGTTAATCTTGGCCATGTCGTCTCCGCTCCGGCTGCTGCCGGGATGTGTTCAGGATGCGGAGCGCAGGGGAATTCGAATCGGATAACGCCCCCTGTCACCCTCAAGCAGGGCAACTAGGCGCGGGACGTGACAGGCTTGTTGGTATTTCGTGACAGCGGAGCGTCATTTGAATGACGCTTTTATGACTTTCATGTCATTATGATGACGACCTTCACCGCGACAAGGTTAAGGGTGCCACCCTTATGAGCGACACCCTTAGTTAACTCTTCAAAGCTGAATGCAAGCGCTGAATAATCAGCGCATGGCGTAGCTGGTCTGGATACGGCTCATCGCACGGCGCGCGATGTCGCGCGAAGACGCTTCTTCGCCATTGGCCAGTACCAGCACGGATTCGGGCGCAAATCGCGCACTTTTATAGGCGCCATGCGCGTCGGCGATCCGCCCCATGCCAAGATAGGCGTGGCCAAGATTAATAAGCCGCGCGGGATCGCTCGCAGCGTCCGGGCGTACCGCGTTCAGGCGCTTGGCGGCCTTCTCAAAATCGCCGCGCATCAAGGAGCCTGCCGCCAGCCGCCCATCAGGCACACCCACAACGACCACCTCATCCGGTGCGGCCTGGGCCATGCCCGGCGCGACACAGGCCAGCGCAAAACCCACCATTACCGCTACCGTCTTCATCACATTTCTCCTGAAAAAAACTTCTTACTATAGTCAGGAGTATTTCATTTAGATGACATCGGCGCAAGAGCGTGCAATTTTGATGAAACAAATTTGTTTCACGTAAAAACAGCAGCTTATGAATATTTCATCACACTGTCATAAAAGCGTAATCGAAAGGACAGGTCGATGTCCATCGATTCGCGACGCGAGTCGTGACAAAGCTCCGGCGGAGATCGCACGCGAAGCCGAAACAAGGATGTGGGGGAATAAAGTCCGGGAGGTTCTGTTGCCCGGCCCTCCCGGAGGCCGCTGAATTCCCTTCTGTTGCCCGGTGGGTTCAACCGCGCTATTTTGGGGTAACGTCAGGCCGTGAGGCCCTCAGTTACGCCGCAATGGCGAGTGCTTCGTTATCGTTGGCACTTGTGAGTTTTGCACAGTTTAACGGCTTACACGGGCCGGGTAAAAATATCGCCTTTGAACACACGTCGATCCTAGTTCGGCCCCGTCAGACATCCCGCCGGGCATGAAGCCCATCGGGATATGTGGTGGAACCGCCGGGTACTGCCCCCGGGTCCGCTGCGTCTATTATACGACACAATTTATCACCATAGCCGGGCGAACCCGGCACACTCTATATGCGCGCGCCCGCACGGTTTTTCAAGATGTTCCGTCAGAGGGCCGAGAGCCGTCAGGATAAATTTTGCCTTCACTCTAATCGACGGGTAGGGCGGCCCCATGTGTATCATGGCCATGGCATGGGCCGCGCATCCGCGCTGGCGGCTGATCCTGATCGGCAATCGCGACGAATATCACACGCGCGCCGCCGCGCCGCTTGCACGCTGGGCCGACCGGCCAGGCATCATCGCCGGGCGCGATCTGCAATCAGGCGGCACATGGCTGGGAATATCGGAAGCAGGCCGCGCGGCGATCGTCACCAATTTGCGGGGCTATGGTCATCCCCAGCCCGATCGCGCTTCACGCGGGGGGCTGGTGACGGACCTGTTGGCCGGTGACGGGCGCTATGCCGATGCGCAAACAGCCGCGCTTGACGAGTTCAACCCCTTCAATCTCATACTTATCGATCGCGACGACGCGCATTTCCTGACCAACCGGCCCGTTCCATCGCGTATCCGTCTGACGCCGGGCCTTTATGGCCTGTCCAACGGTACGCTGGACGCGCCATGGCCAAAGGTGCTGACGCTCAAGGCGGCGTTGCTCGACTGGCTGACCGGCGACGTCAGTCCGCCCGGCAGGCTGTTCGATGCCTTGCGGATGGAAAAGCTGCCAAACGCGGGCATGCAACCAACCATCCCGTCCGACATGGCGGACGAAGCGACGGCTTCGCCCATCTTCATTCGCGATCCTGTCTATGGAACGCGATGCAGCAGCCTCGTCGCGATCGATATGGACGGTGTCGGCATGATCGTGGAGCGCCGCTTTGATGCGACGGGAGCATTGACTGGCGAGAGTCATATCACCTTCCAATGGCCGCTCTGACCATGTCCAGCCCTCGATCAGCCCGCCGAGCGAGGTTGCCGTGCCAGGAACAGGGATGAGCGCACGACCGGCGTATCGATCAGCTTGGCTTTCATCAACGTCCGCAAACGCTCCGCCCCATCGGGGTTCAGCATCACGACCCGCGTGCCCCCGGCCGGCAGCGCCTCGATGGTTGAGATCGCAAGGCTGTGGCGTTCGCACATAGCCTTTATCTCAGTCAGTTCGGCTTTGATGTTAATTGCGCGACTCATATGCCCTTGCCTTCCACATAGATGGTGATGCGGCCAAGTGCCGCGCGCGCAGCCGCAAAGCGGTCAGACAAGCATGGCTGGTCAGGGTGACGATGTTTAAGCTGGACCAAGAGGGTCGCTCCTTGCTGGCAAGCGGGAGCGCGATCGTCTCTCGGTCACGCGAATGCTTGCAGGCAGGGTTCGCGTCGATGGCTGCCCATAGCAGGCGCAGCGCCCCTCTGTCGCGCTGTTTCGGTTGCGATATTTCTTATCGGACGCACGCACGCCACCGCTTCCCCTCGCCCGCCTACCGCCCTATAGCCTTGTCCCCATGATCCTCGTCATCGACAATTATGACAGCTTCACCTGGAACCTGGTCCATTATCTGATGGAATTGGGCGCGCGGGTCGAAGTCGTCCGCAACGACGCCATTTCTGCGGGCCAGGCGCTCTCCAGCGGTGCCAAGGCCTTCCTCCTCTCGCCCGGTCCCTGTACGCCGAACGAAGCGGGCGTCAGCCTCGACCTCGTCGCTGCCTGTGCCGATGCGGGCGCGCCCTTGCTTGGCGTGTGCCTTGGTCATCAGGCGATCGGCCAGCATTTCGGCGGCAAGGTCGTGCGTGGCGGCCTGATGCACGGCAAGACATCCCCCGTCACCCATGACGGCACCGGCTTGTTCGCGGGCATCCCCTCGCCCTTCACCGCCACCCGCTACCACTCGCTGATCGTCGAGAATATTCCTGCCGAACTCGTCGTCAACGCGACGAGCGAAGATGGCTCGGTCATGGGCTTCCGCCACGCAACCCTGCCGATCCACTCGGTCCAGTTCCACCCCGAAAGCATCGCGACCGAACATGGTCACGACATGCTGGCCAATTTCATGCGGATCGCCGGCATGAAGGTGAAGACGCGCGAAGCCGCCTGACGCCTGTCCTATCGGGATGGGCTTTGCTATGCTGCGCCGGTCACTTTCCAAATCTGTCGGCAATAGGAAATCATATTTCAAATTGTGCGGGAAAAGTGCGAAGTTAAGCCCTAACGGCCTCTCGACTAACCGGCCCTGTCCCGACTAAGGCAAAGCGTCATGACCCGCCTGCCCGACCCCTCCTCGCCGCTCGACGCGCAGGCTGCCGCCATCGCCTTCGACCTGCTGTTCGACGCCGACCTGCCCGAAGCGGAGATCGCCGCCTTCCTCGTCACCATGGCCCGACGCGGCGAAAGCGCGATAGAGATTGCCGCCGCCGCCCGCGCCATGCGCGCCCGCATGATCCCGGTCACCGCCCCCGCCGGAGCCATCGACGTCTGCGGCACCGGCGGCGATGGCCATCATACGCTCAACGTCTCGACCGCCGTATCGCTGGTGGTCGCCGCCGCTGGCGTGCCGGTCGCCAAACATGGCAATCGCGCCGCCTCCTCAAAGGCCGGGGCCGCCGACACGCTCGAAGCGCTGGGCCTCAACCTCGACCATGCCGCCACCACCGCCGAAGCGACTCTCGCGGATCTGGGCATCGGCTTCCTCTTCGCGCAAAACTACCACCCCGCGCTCAAACGCCTCGGCCCCATTCGCAAGGCGATCGGCGAGCGCACCATCTTCAACCTGATGGGACCGCTGGCCAACCCTGCGGGGGTCCGCCGCCAACTCGTCGGCATCGCCCGCCCGGCCTACGTCCCCATTTATGCGCAGGCACTCGCCGAACTCGGCGTCGACCGGGCGATGATCGTATCGGGCGACGAAGGTCTGGACGAACTCTCGCTCGCGGGCGGTAACGATATGGCGGAGGTCGCTGGCCACCGCCTGATCGCGATGCACCGTATCACTGCCGCAGAACTCGGCCTGTCTACCCACCCGGTCGAAGCCATCAGAGGCGGCGATGCGGCGCATAACGCCGCCGCCCTGCGCGCGCTGCTCCAGGGCGAGACTGGTCCCTATCGCGACGCGGTGCTGCTCAACGCCGCCGCCGCCCTTGTCGTCGCGGACGCCGTTACCGACCTGCGCGAAGGCGTCGAGGAAGCCGCCGAGACGATCGATCGCGGCCTCGCCAACGCCCTGCTCAATTGCTGGATTGCCTACACATGACCAACAAGCTGATCGAGATTTGCGACTATAAGCGCGAAGATGTCGCCCGGCGCAAAGCCGCGACCAGCGTCGCCGCGCTTCACGCCTGCGCCAGCGAACAGACGCCCCCGCGCGGCTTCCGCAAGGCGCTGGACGATGCGGCGCGCTCCGGCTTCGGCCTGATCGCGGAAGTCAAGAAGGCCAGCCCCTCCAAGGGCCTGATCCGCGCAGATTTCGATCCCCCCGCCCATGCCCAGGCCTATGCCGCGGGCGGCGCGGCCTGTCTGTCGGTGCTGACCGACGAACCCTATTTTCAGGGCCATGATGACTATCTGATGGCCGCCCGGTCTGCCTGCGCGCTGCCGGTCTTGCGCAAGGATTTCATCGTCGATCCCTGGCAGATCCTCGAAAGCCGCGCGCTCGGCGCCGACGCGATCCTCATCATCGTCGCCGCGCTGGACGACGGGCAGATGGCGGAAATCGAGGATGCCGCGCTCGGCCTTGGCATGGACGCGCTCATAGAAGTGCATGACGAAGCCGAACTCGACCGGGCGCTGAAACTCCGCTCGCGCCTGATCGGCGTCAACAACCGCGACCTGCGCGACTTCACCGTCGATTTCGCCCGCACCTATGAACTGGTGGGGAAAGCCCCCGACGGCTGCACCTTCGTCGCCGAAAGCGGCCTCACCGGCCATGCCGACCTCACCGCCATGGCCGACCATGGCGTGCGCTGCTTCCTCGTCGGGGAAACATTGATGCGGCAGGCTGATGTCGAAGCCGCCACCCGCCACCTGCTGACCGGCGCATGAGCGATCTCACCCATCTCGACCCCGACGGCGCAGCCCGCATGGTCGATGTCTCGGCCAAAGCCGTGACCGCGCGCGAAGCCGTTGCCGACGGACGGATCGAGATGAGCGAGGAGGCCGCCGCCGCGATCCTCGCTGGCCTGGTCAAGAAAGGCGACGTCCTCGCCGTCGCGCGGGTCGCGGGCATCATGGCCGCCAAGCGCACCGCCGATCTCATCCCGCTCTGCCACCCGATCGCGCTCAGTGCCGTGACGATAGATTTCGACCTGGACGACACCGGCGTCCGCGTCACCGCCACCGCGCGCACCGCATGCCAGACCGGCGTCGAGATGGAAGCACTGACCGCCGCCTCCGTCGCCCTGCTGACCATCTACGACATGGCCAAGGCGATCGACAAGGCGATGGTCATCGACGGCGTCCGTCTGCTCAGCAAGACCGGGGGCAAGTCGGGCGACTGGCACAGGCCCATGAGCCTGCTGCCCGTTGCGGAGGCGCAGGCCCGCCTGTTCGCCCTGGCCGACCCGCTGCCTGTCGAGGACGTTCCAGTTACCGCCTGCGCCGGACGCTGGCTCACCCACGATGTCGTCGCGCAGCGCGCCCAGCCCTGGGCCGACTTGAGCGCCATGGACGGCTATGCCGTGCGCGCCGCTGAGGCTCCCGGCCCCTGGCATGTCACCATGACCAGCAGCGCAGGCGGCACACCGCCGCCGCCCCTCGCGCCGGGCGAAGCCTGCCGCATCTTCACCGGCGCGCCCTTACCCGAAGGGGCCGACGCCATCCTAATCCAGGAGAACGCCACCCGCGACGGCGACAGCCTGACCGCCAGCACCGACCCACTCCCTCCCGGCCGCCACGTCCGCCCCGCCGCATCGGACTTCGCGCAGGGCGCGCCCCTGCTCAAGGCAGGCTCGCGGCTCGGCCCGACCCAGATCGCGCTGGCCGTATTGGGCGGCCATGGCAGCTTGCCCGTCGGACAGCGGCCCAAGGTCGCGCTACTCTCGACCGGCGACGAACTGGTGCCGCCCGGCGTGCCAACCCCGCCGGGGGCTCTCCCCTCCTCCAACGCCCCGATGCTCGCCGCGATGCTGGCCGCCGTGCCCTGCGACGTCATCGACCTCGGCATCGTAGCCGACGATCTCGACGCCATGGTCACAGCGCTCAGTCGCGCGCGCCAGGCCGACATCATCGTCTCAACCGGCGGCGCATCGGTCGGCGATCATGACATGGTCCGTCCCGCCTTCGCGCAAGCCGGCGGCACGCTCGATTTCTGGAAGATCGCCATGCGCCCCGGCAAGCCGCTGATGGCCGGACGGCTCGGCAGCGCGCTATTCTTAGGGTTACCCGGCAACCCCGTGTCGGCTTTCGTCACCGGCACCCTGTTCCTGCTGCCCCTGGTCCGCCATATGGCGGGCGCAAGCGCCCCGCTCCCGCCCCTTCACGAAGCCCGCCTCGCGTCCCCCCTCCCCGCCACCGGCGACCGCGACGATTATCTCCGCGCCTACCGCAGCGAAGGCGGCATCGTCTCGGTCACCTCGCAAGACAGCGCCGCCACCGCTGCCATGGCCCTGGCCGACTGCCTGATCGTCCGCCCCGCCGGTTCTCCCCCCGCGGCCATCGGCAACACGGTGCAAATTCTGCCCCTGCCCTGATCCGGTCGCTTGACTAATCTTCATCTGTTTCCTATGCGTTCCTTATACGTTCCACGGAGGACCGCAGCCATGTTGACGCCCAAACAGCAGGAATTGCTGAGCTTCATTCAAACCCGATTGGAGGAAGGCGGCGTGTCGCCCTCTTTCGAGGAGATGAAGGATGCGCTGGATCTGCGCTCCAAGTCGGGCATTCACCGCCTGATCAACGCGCTCGAAGAACGCGGCTTCATCCGCCGTCTTCCCAACCGCGCGCGCGCGCTCGAAGTGTTGAAGCTGCCCGATGCCATGCATCGCATCCCGGCCCCGATCATCGCGCCCAAACCGCAGGTGTCGGCACCACAACTCATCGCCGCCAACGACGTCATCGAAATCCCGATGCATGGTCGGATCGCGGCAGGCGTCCCGATCGAGGCGATGGAGGGGCAGACGATGTTGTCCGTTCCCGCCGCCCTGCTTGGCGCAGGTGATCATTATGCGCTGGAAGTGTCCGGCGATTCGATGATGGAGGCCGGTATTCTCGACGGTGACTTCGCGCTGATCCAGCGGACCGAAGTCGCGCGCGAAGGCCAGATCGTCGTCGCCCTGATCGACGATAATGAAGCCACGCTCAAATATTTCCGCCGCGAAGGGCAGAGGGTGCGGCTCGACCCGGCCAATAGCGCCTATGAGCCGCAAATCTACGACCCGCGCCAGGTCCAGATCCAAGGCAAGCTCGCCGGACTGCTCCGCCGCTATAATTGAGGTCGAGGCCGCGCATACAACGGGCGCGGTTTCGATGGATCATAGCGGCGCGATCGCTTGGGGATCGGCGCGATCCAGGGATGCGCGTCACCCGCCTGACGCACCGTGCGAATGGCGGCATGGTCCAGATCGATGGCCATGCCGCCGGTTCGCGCCAGCAGGCGGCGGTCGATCTTGAGCCAGCGCGGGCGGCACCAGCGCGGCAGGCCACGATCGGCAATGACGATATCCGCCGCCGCGCAATCGCGTTCGAACGTGGCGCGATCCACCAGCATGTCGCTGCGGGTCACGAGCAACTGCCAGCGCCGACCACCCGCCATCAACCCGACCGCGCACAAATCGCTCGAACAGCGCGCCTGCGGCAACCGCGCGATCGGCTCCAGCGCACCATCATAGCCCGCGCTCTCCGACAAGACATCGCGCACATAATCGCCCGCCCCCGCGCGCAATATCGCCATGCGCCCATCGGGTGTCCGCACGGCAACATGGCGACCATCGCCGGTCACCAATATGTCGGGCGGCGACAGCAATAATAGGGCGATAACGCCTGCCCCCACCGGCCCCAGTCCCAACCAGCGCCATCGGCTACGCCACAATAAGCACCAGACCAGTCCACCCATTATCACGGAAAAGACGGATGAAGGCACCGATGGCGTCAACATCGTCGCCCAGGGACTGGCCGACACGCCATGGGCGATCGCCAGCAGCAACGTCAGCGCTTGCTGCGTCAACCACCAGAAAGGCGCGCCGAGGCCGACCAGATCGAACAGCAATGCCAGCGCCTCCAATGGCATCACGACAAAGGTGGTCAGCGGGATCGCGATGATATTGGCGAACGCCCCCAACATGCCCGCCTTGTGAAAATGGAACAGCGCGATCGGCATCAGCACAAGTTCGATGACGAAGCCGGTCGCCAATGTCACCAGCAGCATGCGCGCAACCTTGCGCCAGCGCACCTCATCCCGCGCGGCGGCAAAGGCGCGGAACCGCTTATGTTCCGCCAATGCCACCAACGCCGTGACCGCCGCAAAGCTCATCTGAAAGCTCGGCCCGACCAGCGCTTCGGGCCAGAAGACCAGCACAATCAGCGCGCCCGTGGCGACCAACCGTAACGTGATGGCATCCCGCCCCATTGCCAATCCGCCCAGCACCAGCAGCGCCGCGATGCAGGAGCGCACTGTTGGCACCTCCGCACCAGTCAACAACGTATAGCCCACACCTGCGAGTGCGCCCCCCGCTGCTGCGATCAGCATCAAGGGCCAGTCGAGCGCGGCCCGCCGACTAAGCGCCATGATCCGCATCAGCAGGAATATCACCACGCCAATCAACGCGGTCACGTGCAGGCCACTGATCGACAGAAGATGGGCAAGGCCGCTATCGCGCATCGCTTCGGCATCGGCATCGGCGATCGCACCCTGATCGCCGGTCGCCAATGTAATCGCAATCCCCCTGGCCGGATCGTCCACCTTATCGGCAACATGGGCAAATAGCCGCGCGCGTAATGGCGGGTCACCCACCGCAGGCTTCACCACCTCAACGGGCCGCAACGCCTTGCCGGTCGCGCCAATGCCCTGGAAATAGGCGCGTGCAGCGAAATCATATCCGCCCGGAACGCTGGGCGGCGCGGGCGGCATCAGTCGCACGCGAAACCGGATCACCGCGCCCCGGCCCAGGCCATCCGGCACATCACGCTCGCTGACATTGACCCTGATGGTGCCGGGCAATGTCGGCGCACCAGCGGGACGCAGCATCACGCGCACCATCTGTCGCGCTGGCACGGCGCGCACCGAAAGAACCTCGCCCGTCACTTCCACAAATGTCGCGCGCGCCAGGGGCGGCTCGCCCAACATAACGGCTTTGCCCCAGATCAGCACACACCCCATGCAGGCCAATATGCCGCCTGCGGCCATCATGCGCCGCAACCGCGCGCCCTCCGGCAGCAACAGCCCCAGACAGGCCAGCGCCAGCGCCCCACAGCAAAAGGCCAGCCAGGTCATACGATTGGGCAGAGCGAACCACGCCGCAATGCCGATACCCAGCGCAACCGGCACCCATAGCGGCACCTGCTCCCGCTCTTTCTCCAACCAGCGCTCCGCCGCCGCAAACCCGACGCGCACGCGCCTGGCAACCGCGACCATAAGGGAGGTTTGTCGTGGCTCGAAAGCCATGCTAGGGGGCATCGCATCCATGGATCAGAAGGGCGAATGTCAGGCAATATGGCGGTGAACGCAACGGGAATGAACAAGCCGGTGGTGACCCGTTTCGCCCCCTCGCCAACAGGCTTCCTCCATATCGGCGGTGCCCGCACCGCCTTGTTCAACTGGCTGTTCGCCCGCCATCATGGCGGCAAGTTCCTGCTGCGGATCGAGGATACCGACCGCGCCCGCTCGACCGAGGAAGCGGTCGCCGCGATCTTCGACGGGCTGGACTGGCTCGGCCTTGGTGGCGATGAACCGGCCGTATTCCAGTTCGAGCGGACGCCGCGCCATGCTGAGGTCGCCAATACCATGCTGGCAAACGGCCATGCCTATAAATGCTATGCCACGCCTGAAGAACTGGCCGCTCTGCGCGAAGAACAGCGCGCCGCCAAGAAGCCGATGCGCTATGATGGCCGCTGGCGCGACCGCGCGCCCGAAAAAGCCCCCGAAGGTGCGCCCTTCGTCATCCGCCTTAAAGCGCCACGCGAAGGCGAAACGGTGATCGAGGATGCGGTCCAGGGCCGCGTCGTCGTGCAGAATGCCGAACTGGACGACATGATCCTGCTGCGGTCGGACGGCACCCCCACCTATATGCTGGCCGTGGTCGTGGACGATCATGACATGGGCGTCACCCATGTCATTCGCGGCGACGATCATCTAAACAACGCCTTCCGCCAACTGTGCATCCTCCGCGCTATGGAATGGGAAGAGCCGGTCTACTCGCATATCCCGCTGATCCACGGATCGGACGGCGCAAAACTGTCCAAGCGCCATGGCGCGCTCGGCGTCGACGCCTATCGCGACGAGATGGGGATGTTGCCCGAAGCGGTGCTGAACTATCTGTTGCGCTTGGGCTGGGGCCATGGCGACGAGGAGTTCATCCCCATCGCCCGCGCCATCGAACTGTTCGATATTGCGGGCGTCGGTCGCTCGCCCTCGCGCTTCGACATCAAGAAGCTGGAGAATCTCAATGGCCATTATCTGCGCGAAGCCGATGATGCCCGTTTGGCAGCCTTGGTAGCCCCCCGCGTCGAAGCGCGATTGGGCAAAGCGCTGCCCGAAACCGGCATGGCACTTTTGGGGGAGGCGATGGCTTCGCTCAAGCCAAGGGCCAAGACGCTTAACGAAATTGCGGAAGGGGCGGAATTTTTGTTCAAAAATTGCCCGCTTGATTTTGACGAAAAGGCATCCCTTCTGCTAGACGACTCGGCGCGCGCGCTGCTGGCAAAGACGGCCGACGCTCTCTCGACTGTTCCGTCCTGGACGGTCGAAGCGATCGAAGACGCGATACGCCGCGTGGCGGAGGATGCCGGTCTGGGACTGGGCAAGGTGGCGCAGCCGTTGCGGGCAGCGCTCACCGGGCGCACCGTCTCGCCGGGGATTTTCGATGTCCTCTTCCTGTTGGGGAAAGAGGAAAGCTTGGAACGGCTGACCGATGTGGGGCACGCATCGGCCGGTTGATGGCACTCAAGGAGAACAATATGTCGGATAATAATGCCACTTTGACCGTCGGAGGAGCGACGAAGGACTATGCCGTCATGGACGGTTCGGTCGGCCCCCAGGTCATCGACGTTCGCAAGCTTTACGCCAATACCGGCATGTTCACTTATGATCCGGGCTTCACCTCGACGGCAAGCTGCGAATCGGGCCTGACCTATATCGATGGCGACGAAGGCGTTCTGCTGCATCGCGGCTACCCGATCGGCCAGTTGGCCGAAGAATCCAGCTTCATGGAAGTCTGCTACCTGCTGTTGAACGGCGAACTGCCGTCCAAGACCGAGCTGGAAGACTTCATCACCACCATCACGCGCCACACGATGGTGCATGAACAGCTCACCACCTTCTATCGCGGCTTCCGTCGCGACGCGCACCCCATGGCGATCATGTGCGGCGTGGTCGGTGCCCTGTCGGCCTTCTATCATGACTCGACCGACATTAACGATCCGGTGCAGCGCAAGATCGCGAGCCACCGTCTGATCGCCAAGATGCCGACGATCGCGGCGATGGCCTATAAATATTCGGTGGGCCAGCCCTTCGTCTATCCGCGCAACGACCTGTCCTACACCGCGAACTTCCTGCGCATGACCTTCTCGGTCCCCGCGGAGGAATATATCCCCGATCCCGTGATCGTGGACGCCATGGACAAGATTTTCATCCTCCATGCCGACCATGAGCAGAATGCCTCGACCTCGACCGTGCGCCTCGCTGGTTCGTCGGGTGCCAACCCCTTTGCGTGCATCGCGGCCGGCATCGCTTGCCTCTGGGGTCCGGCGCATGGCGGCGCGAACGAAGCCGCGCTCAACATGCTCCGCGAAATCGGCACCGTGGACAAGATCCCCGAATATATCGCCCGCGCCAAGAACAAGGACGATCCGTTCCGCCTGATGGGCTTTGGCCATCGCGTCTACAAGAATTACGATCCGCGCGCGACGGTCATGCAGAAGACCGCCAAGGACGTGCTGGAGAAGCTGGGCGTCAACGATCCGGTCTTCGACGTCGCCAAGGAACTGGAGCAGATCGCGCTCAACGATCCCTATTTCATCGAAAAGAAGCTCTACCCCAATGTGGACTTCTATTCGGGCGTGATCCTGTCGGCGATCGGCTTCCCGACCGAGATGTTCACGGTGCTGTTCGCTCTCGCCCGCACCGTCGGCTGGGTGGCGCAGTGGAACGAAATGATCTCTGATCCAGCGCAGAAGATCGGCCGCCCACGCCAGCTTTACACCGGCCCGACGCAGCGCGACTATGTGCCCGTCGACAAGCGCTGATCCGCGCCAGGGTTGAAACACAAAACGGCGCTCCGAAAGGGGTGCCGTTTTTCGTTGTGCGGGCACGATAGAAAGCGTGCGCGTAGCATCGGCAAGACGCAGCTATGCCGCGTCAGCCAAAACATCATCAATGTCGGAAAATGGTGGAGCCTAGCGGGATCGAACCGCTGACCTCCTGCATGCCATGCAGGCGCTCTCCCAGCTGAGCTAAGGCCCCAT
>NZ_JAZDXA010000004.1:0-4979 GCF_040170545.1 Sphingobium sp. MK2 | reverse complement strand
AAATGGTGGAGCCTAGCGGGATCGAACCGCTGACCTCCTGCATGCCATGCAGGCGCTCTCCCAGCTGAGCTAAGGCCCCATTTGGGCGTGGTGCAAAAGGCCGCACGCCACATGGATCAAACGCTGTCCGGCAAATCCCGCACAGGATCAGGCCGTCGGTCGGATGTAAGGATGGTGGAGCCTAGCGGGATCGAACCGCTGACCTCCTGCATGCCATGCAGGCGCTCTCCCAGCTGAGCTAAGGCCCCGTCACCATCATCAAGCGCCCTTGGGTTGGCACCTGCGAGGTCGCTGCCATTAAGTCGCAGCAACCTCGTTGGCAAGAACAAAAATCAGTTAATTGTCATCGCTATCGTCGTCGCCCGCGGCTTCGACACCCAGGTCGTCGTCACCGCCCAGATCGACGTCATTATCCGGCGAATCGCCATCATCATCGACGTCCAGATCCAGGTCCAGATCATCGTCGGCCGTTTCCAGCTTGCCGTCAGCGGTCTCGATGACCTTCTTGGGCGCTTCTTCATAAGGAAGCGGCTGCTTCGACTTGAGAACCGGCTCCGGTTCCCAGGCCGCGTTGCAGTTGATGCAGACGACCGGATCGTCCTTGCCCAGATCATAGAAGCGGGTTGCGCATTTCGGGCAGGTCCGTTTCGTGCCCCATTCAGCCTTCACCATGTCCGGCCTGTTCCTTTTTAGATGCTCAAATAGACTTTACGCGGCGCAACGGCTGTTGCCCACGAAACGTCGCGCGCCTTGCCATAGCCCAAGCGCGCTGTCAAAAGCCGGGCGCATTTTTTCCCGCCAGACCAGACTGGACGAACCGTGACCGCTGCCGCCGAACCGCCCCGCCCGATGACATTCACCGCCGCACCCGCGCTTTCGGGCAGCGTGACCGTGCCGGGGGACAAGAGCATTTCGCACCGATCGCTGATGCTCTCGGCGCTGGCCGTGGGCGAAAGCCGGGTCGAAGGTCTGCTGGAGGGCGAGGACGTGCTGGCCACCGCCGCCGCCATGCGCGCGATGGGCGCGGACATTCAACGCGACGCCGATGGCATCTGGTATATCCATGGCGTGGGCGTCGGCGGCCTGCTCCAGCCGGAGGGCGCGCTCGACATGGGCAATAGCGGCACCTCGACGCGCCTGCTCATGGGCCTGCTCGCCAGCCATGATCTGACCGCGACCTTCATCGGCGATGCCTCGCTCAGCAAACGCCCCATGGCGCGGGTCACCGACCCACTGGCGCAGATGGGCGCCAGCTTCACCGCCAGCCCCGGCGGCCGCTTGCCGCTCACGATGCGCGGTGCCTGCCCCGCCGTGCCGCTCGACTATCGCCTGCCCGTCGCCTCGGCACAGGTGAAGTCGGCCATCCTGCTGGCGGGCCTCAACACGCCGGGCATCACCCGCGTCGTCGAGCCGATCCCGACCCGCGACCATAGCGAACGGATGCTGCGAGGATTCGGCGCGGACTTGCATGTAGAAGTGGAAGCCGACGGCACCCGCATCATCACGCTGGTCGGCGAAGCGGAATTGCAGCCGCAGCAGATTATCGTGCCCGGCGATCCTTCCTCCGCCGCCTTCCCGATGGTCGCCGCGCTGCTGGTGCCAGGTTCGAAGGTAACGATCGGCAATGTCGGCCTCAACGCCACGCGCGCAGGCCTCATCGACCTGCTCCGCGAAATGGGTGGTTCCATCGAAGTCGTCAACGCCCGCGAAGTCGGCGGCGAACCCGTGGGCGACCTGATCGTCACCGCTTCCGCCCTCCAGGGCGTCGAGCCTGATCCGGCGCGCGCACCCAGCATGATCGACGAATATCCCATCGCCTTCATCGCCGCCGCCCTGGCGCAGGGGCGCAGCGTCTTTCGCGGGCTGGACGAATTGCGCGTCAAGGAATCGGATCGCATCGCCACCATGGCAGCGGGCCTCCGCGCGATCGGCGTTACGGTCGAGGAATTGGAAGACGGCCTCATCATCGAGGGCAGCGGCGGCGCACCGATCAAGGGCGGCGGGCCGATCGCTACAAAGCTCGATCACCGCATCGCCATGAGCTTCGCCGTCGCGGGCCTCGTATCGCGCGATGGCGTGACGATCGATGACATGCGCCCGGTCGCCACCAGCTTCCCGACCTTCACCGCCCTGCTCCAGACGCTGGGCGCAATAGCATGAGCTTTGACTGGGCCAATATCATCGGCCTGGCGGGCAGCGCTCTGATGGTGGTCGCTTATGCCTACAGCAATATCGCCAAGCAGATGAACTTTGTCTTTTTCAATCTGTTGAACCTTGTCGGTTCGCTGCTGCTCATCTGGTCGCTGACCGTGCATTTCAACCTGGCGTCGATGGCGCTGGAAATCGTCTGGACCCTCATCGCCCTGCTGGGCCTCGTCAAAGCCATGAAAAGAAAATCCGCATGATCATCGCCGTCGACGGCCCCGCCGCATCGGGCAAGGGCACCATCGCCAAGGCGCTTGGTCGCCATTACGCCCTGCCCGTGCTCGACACCGGCCTGCTTTACCGCGCGGTCGGCCTCGCCGTGTTGAAGGCAGGCGGCGATCCCGACATCGAATCCGACACGCTCGCAGCCTGCGCGTTTGACGACGAAACCCTGGCCGATCCGGCGCTGCGCAGCGAAGCTGTCGGCAGCTTGGCCTCGCGCGTCTCCGTGCATCAGGCGGTGCGCGACGCCCTCGTCAAGCGACAGCGCGATTTCGCGACTCAGCCAGGCGGCGCGATATTGGACGGGCGCGACATCGGCACCGTCATCGCGCCCGACGCCCACGCCAAGCTATTCGTCACCGCCAGCGTCCATGTCCGCGCCCAACGCCGCTATCAGGATGCGCTGGCGCATGGTGGCCATCCTGACATGGACTCGCTTGTAGCCGACATCCAGGCGCGCGACACCCGCGACATGAGCCGCGACCATGCGCCGCTCAAAGTCGCAGATGGTGCGGACTTGCTAGACACCAGCGATTTGTCTATAGACGCGGCCGTCCGCCAGGCGATTGCGCTTGTGGACGCCCAGCTTGAAGGTCGCTTCAGAAGCTGACCCGTCAAGGCGTGCGGTATTCCGCGCGCCCTTTTCGCTTTTCTCGTCTGCGCGTCCGCGAACATTTTCGCGGTAACGGGTGTCCCTGCCGCATGAGGCGTCCGGGACAGTTTGGCCAAAGACCATCGGATACAACCGATTGGCCAGCAACGACGAGTGAAGGACTACACATGGCCTCTACGGCATTCCCCACGCGCGACGATTTCGCCGCGCTTCTCAATGATTCCCTCGGTGGTGAGGACGGCGGCTTCGAAGGCCGCGTCGTCAAGGGCACCGTTACCGCCATCGAAAACGACCTGGCCGTCATCGACGTAGGTCTGAAGTCCGAAGGGCGCGTCCCACTGCGCGAATTCGCGATGCCGGGTCAAAAGGCTGACATCAAGGTCGGCGACGAAGTCGAAGTCTATGTCGATCGCGTCGAAAACGCCCATGGCGAAGCCATGCTGTCGCGTGACCGCGCCCGCCGCGAAGCCGCCTGGGACAAGCTGGAAGCCGAGTTCACCGAGAGCGCGCGCGTCGAAGGCGTCATCTTCGGCCGCGTCAAGGGTGGCTTCACCGTCGATCTCGACGGCGCGGTGGCCTTCCTGCCCGGTAGCCAGGTCGACATCCGCCCCGTGCGCGACGTCACCCCGCTGATGGACATTCCGCAGCCCTTCCAGATCCTCAAGATGGATCGCCGTCGCGGCAACATCGTCGTGTCGCGTCGCGCCATTCTGGAAGAAACCCGCGCCGAACAGCGCAGCGGCCTTATCCAGACGCTGGCCGAAGGTCAGATCATCGAAGGCGTCGTCAAGAACATCACCGACTATGGTGCGTTCGTTGACCTGGGCGGCATTGATGGCCTGCTGCACGTCACCGACCTGTCGTACAAGCGCATCAACCACCCCAATGAGATGATCAACATCGGCGACACGGTGAAGGTGCAGATCATCCGCATCAACCGCGACACGCAGCGCATCTCGCTCGGCATGAAGCAGCTTGAAAGCGATCCGTGGGAAGGCGCATCGGCCAAGTACCCCGTCGGTGCCAAGCTGTCGGGCCGCGTCACGAACATCACCGAATATGGTGCATTCGTCGAACTGGAAGCCGGCATCGAAGGCTTGGTCCATGTGTCCGAAATGTCCTGGACCAAGAAGAACGTTCACCCCGGCAAGATCGTTTCGACCAGCCAGGAAGTCGAAGTTCTGGTCCTCGAAGTCGATCCCGAAAAGCGCCGCATCTCGCTCGGCCTCAAGCAGGCCCAGAGCAATCCTTGGGACAGCTTTGCCGAACGTCACCCGATCGGTTCGACCGTCGAGGGCGAAGTCAAGAATGCGACCGAGTTCGGCCTGTTCATTGGCCTGGACGGCGACGTCGACGGCATGGTCCACATGTCCGACATCGCGTGGGGCATTTCGGGCGAAGACGCGCTGGCGCTGCACCGCAAGGGCGAGGCCGTTCAGGCTGTCGTTCTCGACATCGACGTCGAGAAGGAGCGCATCAGCCTCGGCATGAAGCAGCTTGAGCGTGGTGGTCCGGCCGCTGGCGGCACGACCGCTGCTGCTGCCGGTCTCAACAAGAATGCGATCGTCACCGTGACCGTTCTTGAAGTCCGCGACGGCGGCCTGGAAGTCCAGGCTGGCGATGATGGTGCCACCGGCTTCATCAAGCGCAGCGACCTTGGCCGTGACCGTGACGAACAGCGTTCGGAACGCTTCCAGATCGGCCAGAAGTTCGACGCCATGATCACCGGCTTCGACCGTGCCAAGAAGCCCACCTTCTCGATCAAGGCGATGCAGATCGCCGAAGAGAAGCAGGCTGTCGCGCAGTACGGTTCGTCCGACAGCGGCGCGTCGCTGGGCGACATTCTGGGCGAAGCGCTCAAGGCCAAGACCGAAGGCTAAGCCTTCCCGTCAAATTCGGCTAATCAGGACAGCCCGCCGGGATCATGATCCCGGCGGGC
>NZ_JAZDXA010000003.1:12257-88159 GCF_040170545.1 Sphingobium sp. MK2 | reverse complement strand
TGATCCGGGCGGGCTTTTCATATCCTTTCCGTATCGAAACAATCCCCGACCTGCGCGATTGTCAACGCCCTGTAAAAGCCCTATGATTAGCTAGGGAAAAATCAGGGGGCTCTGGAAATTCGATGATCCGTTCGGAATTGATCCAGAAACTGGCTGACGAAAATCCGGGCCTGACGCTCCCGGAAGTCGAGCGAATCGTCGATCTCTTCTTCAAGGAGATTGTCGATCGACTGGCGTCGGGCGGTCGTGTCGAACTGCGCGGCTTTGGCGCTTTCACCACACGCGCCCGTGACGCGCGAACCGGACGCAACCCGCGCACCGGCGAACAGGTGCCCGTCAGCGCCAAGCGCGTGCCCTATTTCAAGCCCGGCAAGGAAATGCGCGAACGGCTGAATGCCGATCATGAGGATTGACGATCGCGTCGCCCTGCGTTGACCATCAAATCGCGCTTGGCTCTGCCGATCCTCCCGACTATAGCCAGCATTGGTAATGCGGGCGTGGCGAAATCGGTAGACGCAACGGACTTAGACCATTGAGTGCGCACAGGGAAATCTGTGACGTAGAACTGCTCAAATTCGGGGAAACCTTTAACATGGCAATCCCGAGCCAAGCCTGAAAGTCCGCTTTCAGGAAGGTGTAGAGACTAGACGGGCAGCACCTGCGCCCCGGCCTGCCGGGATATGGTGAAGGGATAGTCCAGACCACAAACGCCCCTCCGGGCGGCGGCGAAAGCCGTAGCTGGTAAGAAAATCCGTCGGGCTTTGCCCATGGGGGTTCAAGTCCCCCCGCCCGCACCACCGCCTCATTCTTCTAACAATAGAATGTTCATTCGATAGCGGTTGCCAAGGATAACGGTACCGCGTCGCTCGGTTACACAATCGGCCGGTTGGGCCTTCAGGGCCGCGCCTGCTACTACGGAGCATGGCCCGATGGATATCAGTCGCAGACAGATGATGATGGCAACGGCGGCAACCCCGCTGGCAGGACGGATCGATGCCGCCCTGCCAGCGGCGGCGGCCGTCCGGCCCGATGACGAAAGCCATTGGGCCAAGGTCGCTGCCCATTATGATGTGGTGCCTGACATCATCCAGCTCGAAAACGGCAATTGGGGCATGATGGCCCGCCCGGTGCTGGAAACCTATGAGGCCAAAGTCCGGCAGGTCAATCGCGCCACCAGCTATTATGCCCGGCGTGGCCTGACCCCGGATCTAATCGCAATACGCAACCGCGTCGCGACCAAATTGGGGGCCGATCCGCAGGAAATTGCCTTCACCCGCAATGCAACCGAAGCGCTCAAAAGCCTGATCGGAGGCTATAACCGGCTGCAGCCGGGCGACGCCGTGCTCTATGCTGATCTGGACTATGACAGCATGCAGGCTTGTTTCGGGTCGCTCAAACAGAGCAGGAATGTGGATGTCGTGCGCATCGACCTTCCCGAACCTGCGACGCACCAGGGGCTGATCGACACTTATGAGCAGGCGCTCAAGGCCAATCCGCGCGTTCGCCTGATCCTGTTGACGCATCTTAGCCATCGTACCGGATTGGTCATCCCCGTCCGGGAGATTGTGGCGATGGCGCGGGCGCGCGGCGTCGATGCGATCGTCGACGCTGCCCATAGCTGGGGCCAGATCGACTTTTCTCTAGCCGATCTGGATGCCGATTTCATCGGCTTCAACCTGCACAAATGGTGGGGCGCGCCGCTTGGCGTCGGCCTCATCTACATCCGCAAGACGAAGATCGACCTGATCGATCCTGACATCGGCAATGAACCGCCCTTCGCCGCCAATGCCTATGCGCGCGTCCATACCGGCACGGTCGATTTCGCAGCGCAATTGACCGTTCCCGCCGCGCTCGATTTTCAGGACGCAATCGGCGGCCCCGCGCGCGCCGCTCGGCTCTCCTATCTGCGCGATCGGTGGGCTGAAACGCTTCGCGGCACGGCCGGACTGGAGATCTTGACGCCCGCCGATCCGCGCCTGCATTGTGGGATAACCGCCTTCCGTTACACGGGCCACAGCAGCGCCAGCCAGAATGCCGCTATCGCCCGGCGACTGCTCGACGAACATCGCATTTTTTCGGTTCAGCGCGATGGACCGGCACGTGGTGCCTGCGTCCGTATAACCCCGGCTTTGTTCAACAGCGCGGGTGATATGGATGCGTTGGTAAGGGCGCTCCGCTCGATCGGCGCCACGCTTTAGCCAGCGAAGAATCCGCGTCGATTGTCACCAAATCTACGCGGACCAGTCATTAAAATGAATGACCGTGTCGATAACCGACTCGGCCCATGGACGATCAGGGCATCAGTGACATCGGGCGCATGGCAGAAAGCCGGTTATGGGCCGGCTGGGCAAGCCTGCTCGCGCAGGTTGAACGCCTGACCCGTCGCAGCGATAGCGAAGATCTGCTGCATGATGCCTATGTGCGCATGGCGGCCCGTTCCGCCAAGCCCGACAATGAAGAGGCATTTCTGGTCCGCGCGGCGGTCAATCGGGGTCGGGATGCCTACCGCCGGGAGAAGGTGCGCGGTGGCCCTGACGGGGATGATGCTTTGGAAAGGCTGTGCGACAACGCCCCCATGCAGGACGAAGCCATCATCGCCAGGGCGCGACTCAAGCGCGTGAGTGAAGGCATAGAGCGCTTGCCACCCCGGACGCGCGAAGTCTTTATGCTACAACGTATCGACAATCTGAAATATAGAGAGATTGCGGAACGGCTGAATATCAGTCAAAGCGCGGTCGAGAAACATATGGCCAGGGCGATGACCTTCCTTGGTGACTGGACGAAGGATTGGTGACTCTGGACATGCACGGCGAGCGCCCTCTTGACCGGACCGCCGCCGAGTGGATTGCCAGGCTGAACGCGGATGACCGTAGCGCCGCGGACGAGGAGGCCTTTCGTGTCTGGCTCGCCGCCAGCCCCCGCAATGCCGCCGCCTTCGAACAGGCCACCGATCTATGGGCGATGGTGCCCGGCTCCACGGTCAAGCTGGACACTCGCACCCCGCTTCTATCCCGGCGGCGCATCTTGGCCGCCTGCGCCGGAACCTTGGTAGTAGGCGGGGCGGGAACCGTGGCGATGCAATCGGCGCTGGCGGGAACGCGCTATGAAACCGGCATCGGCGAACAGCGTCGCGTCGCACTGGCGGAAGGATCATCGCTTTTCCTCGATGCGGCGACACGGGTTCGCGTATTGGCCACTACATCGCGAAGGCGGCTCTGGCTCGACCAGGGGCGCGTCTCTCTGGTCGTCACGCCAGCCCCTGTGCCATTCACGATTGCGCTGGATGATGGGGCTGCCGCAGCCGGACCTGGTAAATTCGACCTTCGCAGGGACCCGGAGAACCGGCTTGCCCTGACCGCCCTGTCGGGACAGGCGGAGGTAGCGCTCAACGGCAAGACCCGCCTGCTTGATACGGGTGAGCGCTTACGCGCGCGCAACGATGCAGCACCGCCGGTCGATCACCCGGACCTTGAGGCCACGCAAGCCTGGCAAAGCGGCCGTGCCGCGTTCCAGGATGATCCCCTGACCATCGTTGTGGCTGAAGCCAACCGTTACAGCCCAACGAAGCTGGTGATCGCTGATCGGGGTGCGGCCGATCTTCGGGTCAGCGGCATGTACCGGATGGGGGACAATCTGGCACTGGCACAGGCTCTGGGCCAGTTGCTTTCGATCCGGGTTCGGCGCGTGAATGAAACCGTCCTTTTGGGCGGATAAAAAATTACGTCACCTGGGGTGAGGTAGATGGCCGGTGATGCGTCGGGGGGATGCGGCACGATATGGCCGCTATCCTAGGGGGATGTTTTCCGTGACCATTTATCGCTCGCGCAACCTGCGCCTTTCACTTGCCATGGGCGTCGCGCTGGCTGCACTATGCGCCGCGCCTGCCCATGCGCAGGAAAAATCCGCGTCCGTACAGATTGCGGCCCAGCCGCTCGGCCAGGCTTTTCAGGCTCTGGCCCGCCAGACCGGCACTGACATATTGTTCACGCCCGCCATCGTGTCCGGCCTGACGGCAACGCCGGTACAGGGTCGCATGGGCGCGCGCGCTGCCGTCGAACGCATGATCGCTGGAAAGGGATTGGTCGTACGCCAACAGCCCAATGGTGCGCTGCTCATCGTGGCCGCAGCGGCAACCGCGCAGGACATGGGCCTGACCACGCCCGTCGAAACACCGGAGATCATCGTTACCGGCTATGCCGCCAGCCTATCGGGCGCACTCGCACAAAAGCGCGCCGCCACCAATGTCGTCGATGTGGTAAAGGCCGAGGATATCGGCAAATTCCCGGCGCAGAATATCGCAGAAGCGCTCCAGCGTGTGCCCGGCGTGTCGATCGTGCGTGATCGCGGCGAAGGCGTGTTTGTTCGTATTCGTGGCCTCGGCGCGAATTTTCAGGTCGTAACGCTCAACGACCGCGCGGCCGCTGTGAACGAAAATGTCCGCGATAGCGGCCAGAGCGGACGCCAGTTCCGCTTCGACACGCTGCCCTCCGAACTGATGTCGGCGGTGGAGGTGATAAAAAGCCCCCGCGCTGACCTGGCCGAAGGCGGCATTGGCGGCACCGTCAATCTCCAGACCTTTCGGCCGATCGACCTGAAAAAGCCGGTTCTTGCCCTGTCCGCAACCGCCAGTTCACCGCGCCTGGCCGATGCTGTCGATCCGCGTATTTCCGGCATGGCCAGTTGGGTCAATGATGCCGGCACCTTCGGCGCGCTGGTCGCGGCTGTCTATGACGAGCGCACAACACGGCAGGATCGCGTTACGGGCGTAGGTTGGGTCGAGGGCCGTATCGACAGCGACGGCGATGGCGCATTGGATGGTGATACCATTCTCGTTCCCAACAGCACCCGTCCAACGCTGGAGCGGGAAAATCGCAATCGCATCGGTTTCAACGGCGCGATCCAGTGGCGACCCGATGATCGGTTCGAACTCAATATCGATGGCCTGTGGAGCAAGCTCAAGATTGACTATGACGAACTGACCTATTCCACCGACTTCTCGGCCACTGCCCTGCGCGCCATAGTGCCGGGCACGGCAATCGTCGAAAATGGCGTACTGACCGCCGCCACGGTCGCCACCTCAACGCAGATCGGGCGCGAAACGTCCCGTCTGGAATATGAAAACTGGCTGATCGGTGCCAACGCCAAATGGACCGCCAATGGCTGGACCCTGATGGCCGATGCCAGCATGGGCCGTGCCTATTCTAACACACCAACGCCCATCTACCGCTCGCGTCTGCTCGGCGCTGTCGGCAATGTCTCGTTCAATTATGGCAAGGTCGGCGAACGCCTGCCCAATATCAGTTTCCAGACGGCCGACCTCAACGAGCCAACGACGTTGCCCGGACGCCGGATCGAATATCGGGTGAACGACTCGCTCGACCGGCAACGCGCCGCAACGTTCGATATCGCACGCGATCTCGATGGTGCGGTCCGCGCACTGCGCGCCGGTGCGAAGATCGAAAAGCGCGACCGCACCTATAATCGCCGCGATATCAATTTCACCAGCGGCATCGCGGGTCGACGCTTCGACGCCAGCTTTTTTGAGGCCTTCCCCGTCAGCGATTTTCTGGACGGGGTCGGCGGCACCCTGCCCAACAGTTGGCTGATGCCCAATCCCGACCGTTTTCTTGAAGTCGCAACGGGTAAGGAGGCCTTGCTCAACGCACCGCTGACCCGCGGCGACCTTCGCAACAGCTATGCCATCGATGAACGCATCATTGCAGGCTATGGCATGGGCGAATTCGAATTTCCTTTGGCAGGCATAACGATCCGCGGCGATGCAGGCGTCCGCTACGCCCATACCCGCCAGACATCGTCCGGCCATGCCGACAATGGCACGGTCGCCGTGCCGGTGCGGTTCGAACGCAATTATGACAATATTCTTCCCGCGTTGAACCTGGTGGCGCAGTTCACGCCGAAATTGCAAATGCATCTCGCCGCGTCAAAGGTCATTACCCGCCCCTCGCTGGCTGACCTTGCCCCGCGGCTGACGATCAATTCCAACCCGACGATATTAACCGCCGTTGGCGGCAACCCGGAATTGCGTCCGTTCGAAGCCTGGCAATATGACGCCACGCTGGAATGGTATTTCGCCCCCGGCAGCGCGCTGATCGGTGGGGCTTTCTACAAGGACATCACCACCTTCGTCTTTCAACAGACGCGCAGTTTCAATCTGGATGGTCAGGCTTATCGTCTGACCGCCCCGGAAAATGGCGGCAATGCCTATGTCGCGGGTATCGAAATCGCCTATCAGCAATTGTTCAAAATGCTGCCAGAACCCTTCGACGGCCTTGGCTTCCAAGCCAACTATACGCACACGGCGAGCAAGGGCACCTATGCCATGTCGGACGGAACCACCTTCCGCGACGACCTGACCGATGTGGCGTCCGATAGCTTCAACCTTACCGCCTTCTATGAAAAGGGGCCGGTCGGCGCACGCGCGAGCTATAGCTGGCGCGGCAAGGTGTTGCGCGACGTTGGCGGTGCCGGTCTGGCGGCCAATAATGACGCGGCCTTTGGCAGTCTCGACTTCGATATTTCCTACAAAGTGACGCCAAATGTCACATTCGTCGTCCAGGGGATCAACGTCGCCGGTGGCGTGCAATGGCAATATATCCGCGACAATCGGTTCGCAGGCTATACCGACTATGGCACGACCCTGATGGCGGGTGTTCGGGCGCGTTTCTGATAGCGCGACGCCGCCCTCTACCTCATTTCTCAAGGAGTAATATGATGCGCATTCCTTCCGCAAAGTGCCGTCTCGCATCGGTCGTGGCAGGCATGATGCTGGCCTGTTCGGCTATCGCCGCGCAGGCGCAGGAAGCGCGCAATGTCATATTGTTCCTGGGGGATGCGGGCGGCGTGCCGACCCTGAGCGCTGGGGGCATCATGGCGCATGACCGCCCCCAATCGCTTTTCATCCATTCGATGCCGAATATGGGCCTGTCGGACACTTCAGCGCTGAACAATTGGGTTACTGATTCCGGCGCGGGCATGACGGCGATCATGACCGGGCGAAAGACCAACGGCTCGATGATATCGGTCTTGCCTTCGGGCGCGGACGGAGCCGTTACCCCGGTCAAAACTTTTCTGGAATATGCCGAGGAAAAAGGACTTTCTACCGGCATCGTCACCAATATGAAGATTTGGGACGCAACCCCGGCTGCCTGCTACGCCCATGTTGCGTCGCGCAAGAATCAGGACGAGATTTTCAAGCAAATGCTTGCGCCCCGTTTTGGTGATGGCGTTGATATATTGATCGGCAAGGGACGATCAGACGCCATCGCCTCTTTTGCCAAACGACAGACGACAGCGGAACAGGCCTTCGCGCAAGCTGGCTATGTGTTCGGCGATGATCCCACCATCGTGCATGGCGCAAAGCGAGCGGCCGTCCTGCGCGACAACGACTTCGCACCAATCCCGGCCGTGGAAGCCACCATCGCCCAGCTCGCGCGCAATCCCAAAGGCTATTTCCTTATGGTCGAATGGGACATGCACACAGATAATCTGGCGAACGGGCTGAAGCATGTCGTCGAAATGGACGATATGATCCGCCGCGTCAGCGCGGTGGCGGGCAAAGATACGCTCATTCTCTTTACCGCCGACCACAGCTTTGGTCTGCGCATGGGTGGAGGCAAGCGGTCGACACCATTGGCCGAACAATATGCAGCCGAAGCCGCAAAGCCCGGAGCAACCCTCGCAAACAACCCTATCATCAGCGTGGAAGACGGCCATACCGGCGAAGAAGTCATCACCACCGCGTCAGGCCCTGGCTCAGAAAAAGTTCGCGGATTCTTCGCCAACACTAAATTGTTCGATTTCATGATGGCAGCCGTCGGCTGGACGAAGGACGAATGATCGCCGCTCCTCTGCCACAATGAGGCAGTGCGAAAGGAACAATAATTAATAAACGCCATTGCTGTCGGATTGCCGCTTACCTTTTACAGGCTTGAAAAAGCCTGATGTCCTATCTTCCGTGCCTTGCCGCCGATGGGACCCCATGGCAAAGATCAGGCATGACTGTTGAAACGGACCATCATCTGATGATGCTCAGCCTCCCTAATGGCGTCGGCGTCAGAGCCTCTGATGATCCGGATTCACCTATCCTGCCGCGCTTCTTCTCTGGATATGACCGCGCCTTCGTCCTCCCTGACGAGCGGGAGGATCTGGAGGGTTTCAAAGCGTGCCTTTCACTCAATCGCAGTCATCGTCATGCCTTTGGCCGTACCCATTCCGAACTGGTCGCCCTCTTTGAGGATGCGGGTGGTACGCTCCTTGGTGGTGCCAATTTTCTGGCGACAGCGATCAGTCATCACCCAGCGCGCACCATGGCAACGATCGCCCTCAACTATGTCTTTGTCGAAGAGGCTGCCCGTGGACGCGGCCTGTTACGCACGATCCTGGGCGGTGCCCGCCAACTGGCCCTTATGGCGCTACGGTTGGACCCTCATGGCCCGCCACCCGCGCTATTCATTGAACAAAATGATCCTTTGCGACTGACGGCCGAGGAATATGCCGCCGACACCACGCATTCGGGCACTGACCAGATAGACCGACTCGCAATCTGGTCGCGCGTCGGAGCCCGTATCGTAGATTTCCCCTATGTCCAGCCAGCCCTGTCAGCAGGGCAGAAAGCCGATGACGGCCTGATCTATGCGGCGGTCGATTATCCGGGGGATAGTATCGATCCGGGGTTGCTGCACGATCATCTGGAAAGCTTTTTCGGCATTTCGGTGCTGAAGGGCGCAATCGATACGCCGGACGGTATTGCTGGTGCGCAGCTCAAGGCGCTCGCGCATCTGTCCGTGCCGGTCGCCCTGTTGCCGATGGAACCAGCGCTCGACTGGCTGCGTGACGGTCGGGCAATCGATGAATTTGAGAGCTTCCGTGCACTTGCCGCGGCGGCCGACCGGGGGAGTTAGCGGAACATGGTGGTTCGGGGGGACTGGCAGGACGCACAAGGATATGAATCCGCTCGGCCGGGCACACTCTATTGGACATTATCGCTCTATATCAATCCCGGTCGCGTCGCCGCTGCAGCAGGCCAGCCCAACCTGCCGGTCCGCCACGATCAGTTCAGCGCCGTACAGGCGGAGCATTTACCCTCATTGCTTCTCCGCAACGCGATCGATCCGTTGTTCAATGATATTGCCGATCGTGAGGTGCTGGGCGCAGTGCAGGAGCATCTGCTGGCCGCTATCGACGCGCCGGACCCGGCTCCCGATGCGGATCATCGCGCGAGGCGCAGGGCAGCGGAAAAGGCAATCCGCGCGCATGAACGTCTGATTTTCACGCCTCCCGCTGCCGTGCAATGGACGACTGAGGGCGTCACGTATGAAACAGCACCAGCAGGGCTGGGTGACGATCGTGTCGTTCGATTTCGCCGGTTCTGGCTGGCGCATAATAATGGCGCTCTCAGCTATCATCTGTCGTTCAGCCATCATTATGCGTCAGTCCATGCCGACGGCGACGGTGCGGGCTATGATCCTGCCACCTTTTATTTCCTGTCCCTGCTGCAAAAGCTCGCCGCGCCCAAGGAATTTGAACTTGATGCGCTTTTTCAGCCGGGTCGCACTGCGTCGGTGTTCGACGAAAATCTTGGGATCGCCCCGCTCGACCAGATGACGGTAACCAGCCCGGACGGCACGAGCGAGCGCTTCTGGCCCTTTGTGAAGCGGCGGATCATCGAAGATGGCGAAAGTCTATTTGATCGGATTGCCGCACAAACCGGGAATCCGCGCGCGGACGATCTTGCCACCTATCTCATCGACGAAGTGCCATTCATCGAAGTACCCCGACTCACCGTACCCAAATCGCGCTTCATGTTCCTGCTGCATGATGAACGCTTCTTCAAGCGGCTGATGCCGCTTGATCCCGTGACGGGTGAAAGTGCGGCACGCAAGCTGATGGTGCAGGAGCAATGCTATCTCCCCTATCAGCGGAAGCTGGAAGAAAGAACAGACGCTGCCGAGGCCGGTGACGGCGTTGTGCGGTTGGACGAAAGCTATTGGGACTGGGTGACCGCGCAGCCGCATTATGCCGAATGGCTCCGCGGGCGCACCCCTGCCTTACGCAAAATTGGCGGCGGCAAATTTCGCACCGTCGAGGAAGCGGCGGCGGCGATCCGCACCGGCGATGCCGAGCGGACAATGGACGAACAGGGAGCGCGACTGACGATACCACAGCCTGTTCGGATACCGGCGTTCGAACCCCAGCGCACCGACTGTCTCGACTATCTGTTTCTGGCCGGTTTCAATCAGAACATCGTCGATTTCATGAATCAGGACACGTCGGAAATTCTGGACAGCATCGATCCCATCTATCCCGACAGCGACGAGCAGTGCGATGAACGCTTTTTCGTCCGCTACGCCAATCATCGCGCGATGATAACCTACGTTCCCAAAAGCCGTAGTCTCGAAACGGGCAACGACTATATCGGCACCTGTCCCTATGCTTTCCTGATACACGTACTGGCGCTCCACAATGAATATCTCGCGCGCGAACATGAAGTAAAGAGCATGGCGCGGATCGAGCGCATCGAATGGTTGGTCGCCGACGAGGATGAGCGCATACCGCTGAGCGCTGAAGCACTGGCACTTGAACAAAGTGAAAAGCTCAACGGCAACGACCTGTTCGACAAGGCAGAAATGGCGATAAATCAGGTCAAGCTGGCCGAGTATCGCGAATATGAACGCTTCCGCTATGCGAACCCTTTTCGTTACGACACGGAACGCGATGTTTTCGCGAAATTGGAAAGTTTGCGCGGAACACAGCGCAAGAAAGAAGCGCTCGCGCTCGCCGTCGCCAGCCTGGAAGACCATGCCAGCGATCTTCAACGCCGTCATCAGGCCAGTGCTGACCGGGCCGCCGCACGGCGCGATACACAGCTCAACATTCTGCTTGGCGGGACCGGCATATTTGGCGCGGGCCAGATGATCTATTGGATCGGCGACAATGCGGCGGGTGCCCCCTCCGCTACGCAGGCGAAGGATGCTGAACCCGTAAATCTCGATTTTCTGGCACTGCCCGATGTCGCGCTCCAGGGGCAAGCGATTATGGATTGGACAGAAGCGCTCATGTTCTACGCGCTGATCTTTTTCGTGCCCTTCTTCTTTTATGTCCTGGGTGCCGCAATGTGGGGATGGATCCGGGGCAGGTGGCTGGGCCGACAGATCAGGGGACTACTGACCTCGTGGCGGCGAGCGCGATAGGCACGAAAATCCCCAAGCCCAGACAAGGTATAAGAACATAAGACATGGATGGTCAGGGAAATGGTGGGCCCGGCAGGAATCGAACCCGCAACCTAGCCGTTATGAGCGGCCAGCTCTAACCGTTGAGCTACAGGCCCCACCTGTTGATAGAGGGGGGATTAGGCAGCATCAGGCGGCTTGGCAAGCCTCTGCGCGCATCGGAACTGCGGCAAGCAAATGATCAAGGCTGGCAGATCGCACGCCCCGTCGCGCCAAATGGTTCAACACGGCATCCCACCACGCATAAAAGGCGCTGCGATCGGTCTCATCCCGGACATAGGGTGTATGTCCCGGTTCCAAGGTGGGTGAATGAAAACTGAAATTCAGCACTGGAACGCCCTCTTCCATCAGGGCGTCGATGGCTGCCATTGCTTCCTGCGCCGAAATCCCCTCTGGCGTCAGCGGAACCCGGCTCAGCAGCCGTGCCCGCGCCATCGCGCCCGCCAACGGTCCCATCGTCTGCGCGGCACGATACAGACGTTCCCCCGCCCCGCGCAGCAAGCCGACAAAGGCGGTTGAAAGCGGCAGTTCCACCAATGTCCGGTTTGGCCCCGTCCAATAGGGTGCCAAGGGCATTCCGCGAAAATCCGGTCCATGCTGGCCGCTATAGTCGAACCGGCTGCGTACCGAGCTGTCGAGCCGAAATCCGGCAGCCTCCAACAGGCGCGCACTGTTCGGACCGACGCCATAGCGCCCGGCGCGGTAGGCTATCGGCCGTTGTCCGAATCGCTGTTCGATTCGGCGACATAGCGCCTCCAGCTTAGCCTGCTCGACCGCTTCTGGCAGGGAGCCGACATAGCTGTTGGCGGCCGTCACCTCTTCGACATGCGGCGGATTGACCCAAGGGTGAAGATGCGCGCCAATGTCAGCCGCACCATCACTGACCCATTGCCCCATCATCGCCGCAGCCGCATCGCAATCCACGACTGGATAATCGGTGACGTAGACGGGCTTGACGCCCGCAGCGGCAAAATAGCCCTGTCCGCGCGTCATACCGGCCAATGCCGTAACCCCGTGGCCGGTACGACTAAACGGCGCATTCCAGTCAAACTCTTCCTCGGTATCAACAAAGAGCATGAAACGGACGCCAAATTCGGGCGCGAGCGTGATTCGATCCTGCGGCGGCGGCGGGGTCAGGAGATTTCCGTCGAGGGGATGAGCGATCATGCTTTTCGCTTTACTCCCCAATGGTTGCCATAGGGTTTCGTCCGCCGCCGGTCAGGCGCGATCGACAGCATCGGTGGTGATGGTAGCGGCCGGGATAGCCAACAGCAGACGCCCCGGCTCGATTTCCAGGCTGCCGTTACAACTCGCCGCCAGACTGCGTATCAAGCGCAGAGAAAAGCCAAGGCCAAGCAACGGCCCATCGACCCAGTCACCATCAGCGCTGTACCCCGGATCAAGCAACTGCGCTTCGTCCAGGCTGGTCAGGCTCGATGGACGGTCGATAGCCAGCACGACCCGCCCTGCTCCGCCATCGGGCTGGAACCAGCAGGCACCCGTTACCGTCTCTCCCATCGGCGCAACCGAAATCAATGTCCGTAGCAGATGCTGCACCATACGTTCGCCCTGCACCGGATCAATGCGTATCGGAGGCAGAGCAGGCGCAACGGCTATATCTATCACCGTCGCGCCTGCGGAAGCCTGATCTTCAAACCTGGCCGCAATCTGGTTGACCAATAGATCAGGAGCCATCAATTCCGGTTCGCCCGCGCCATCCCCGCGCGATACCCGCGCGGCGAGATCGAGATCGTCGAAGGCTGCCAGCAAATGCCGCGCATCCACCGCTATCTTGCCCGCCATGTCGCGATATTCTGCACCGGCCGCGCCGAATAATTCCTGCTCAATGATCTCGGCAAAACCCAGAATCGCGTTCAGGGGCGTGCGTAGCTCGTGAACCAATTGGCGCAGGGAATCCGAAGAAAGGCCGCTGATCGCCGAATGTTCGGGCTGGACCGCGACTTCATGCAGATAGGGTCGCCGCGCCTGTCCGCGATACCCCTGGAAACGGCCGGAGCGCGGGTCAAAAAATGGTGTTGCCGACAAGCGCCACTCGCCCGCCATTCGTCCGCCAACAATGGTAAAACGCCCGTTCTGAAAACCGCTGCGGCGAGCAAAAGCGCCAGCGACATGGCCATCGGGGCCGCTGCCGCCATCCAATGCCACTTCACCTAATGACAGGCCGATCAATGCCGCGCGTGGCCCTTGATCAACCCAAAGCAGGACACCCGCAGCGTCGGTTTCGAACGCAAATTGACGCGGGGCGTCAACTACAGGTGGATCGCCCTGTTCGGATGCGATGCCTATGGGACGACGGGTGCTCGTAAAATGCGCGATCCGATCGACCAGATTGCGAATCTGGTCTTGGTCCTGCGCTGGCGGGGCACGCAAGGGCGTTACAACCGACGAGGTTAGCGATTCTGCCGGTTGTGCTACCATGTCCGGTGTCAACAGCATGTCGGTATCGCCAACCATGTCCTGCCGTTCGGTGGTCAGCACCAGATCGACCGAGCCAAATGTTTCAAGCGCCTTGCGCGTGAGCGGTCCGACATCCCGGCGCCCCCGCAGCACACCGCGCGCCGTGGGGGTCAGATCGGGCAATAGTTCAGCCCAGTTCTCGTCAGGCAGTTGGGCGCGCGCCACTGCGGCTGCTGCTATTGCCGGGCGATCCTTGGCGAAAAACATCACCAGACTGGCAGATCGCAGCCGTCGCCCCAACTCCACCACGGTCGCGATTCGCTGTGTTTCGGAAATTGAAGCCCGCAGACCTTCCAACCGATCAAGCAGCATGTCGCGGTCGGTTGCGGCCATCGCCTTCCGACCTGCACGATCATGCTGAGCCAACAGATCGACACATTGGCGCCAGGATGTCACCGCACCCAGTCCCGCACGGTCATCGGCCGCCAGCACTGTTTGCATGAGATCGTTAAAACGCACCGAAAATCCTCATAGACCGCGCAATGCGGCACATTCGCCCTATCGTTAGGCGTTCATCGCGGCAAGGGAAAGGGCGGGCGGAGCGCGATCAAAAAGGACCGTCGCATAGTGGGACAATTGCATTGCCCTGAAACATTATTATGATGGGTGCTTCGAACAAGACAGGAAATAAGCACAATAATGGCCGGCCCGAATATCGACGACATCGACCTGCAGATCCTCGGAGAACTGCAAGAGGACGGCAGGATGACCAATGTGGAACTGGCGCGTAAAGTGGGCCTGACCGCACCGCCATGCCTGCGTCGCGTCCGTGCTTTGGAGGAAGCCGGAGCGATCACATCCTACCATGCGGTGGTCGATCCGGGAATGCTGGGCTACACCATCACGGTCTTCGCCATGGTCAGCCTCAAGAGCCAGGCTGAGGCCGACCTGATGGCTTTTCAGGATCACATCGCCAAACTGCCCGAAGTCCGCGAATGTCATATGCTGAATGGAGAGATCGACTTCATCCTGAAGGTCGTGGCCAAAGATCTTCAGAGCTTCCAGCAGTTTCTGACATCGAAGCTGACGCCCGCGCCCAATGTCGTGAGCGTCAAAACCTCGCTTACCATTCGCACATCGAAAAACCTGCCCGGCGTACCGCTGCCGGTTTGACCCGGCAGCGGCGCATCAGGCCGACTTGCGGCTCTGCTGTTCCACCCATACGGACCAGAAACCGGCGACGCTGGCCCAATCGCCCGTTGCCTGGCTGAGCGCAGCCTGCGCGCCTGACAGGTCGCCAGACCGCGCGAGCGCTACGCCCAGCCGCGCATTGATCCGCCCGGCATCTACCCCACCCTTGGTCAGGGCGAGCCGATATTGCTCGACGGCCTGCGGGAATTGGCCCAACGCAAAATAGCTGTCGGCCAAGGATGCGGCATCTTTGCCGTTCGATGCGCTCGCAGCCTTCTTTGCCAATGCGGGCAATCCGGCAATTTCCTTGGTAGCCTTGGGTGCCACGCTGGTCAGCAGCTTGCTCGTTGTCGCTTGGGTCGGAGTCAACTTGCCGACCTTACGGCCTGCCTCGATGATCGCCTTGGCCTCCGCATAATAGCCAGCCTTTTCCGCGAGCAGCGCATAGGATTGATAGTCCCGTTCGCTTGCCATCGCGCCATTGGCCGCTTGCAGGCGATAAAGGTCGAGTTGCAACTGAGGCTCGACGTCGCCGGCCGCCAGATAATTGGTCAGCGCTGAACGCCAATCTTCCTTGTCGCCCGCCTGCCCCAGACGATCGCGATATAATTGACCAACTTCGGTCCAGTCGCGCGCTTGATAGGCCATTGACAGAGCCCGGTCGGTCCAGGCGATCGGAACCGGCTGACCCGACGCCCGCTGCTGGGCAATCGCCTCCTGCACGAAACGCCGCGCATCCTTGGGCTTGTTGCGTCGAAGGGCGATGTCAGCGCGCAACATGGTCGCATCGACTCCGGCATAGCCCAATGTTTTGGCATAATCGAGCTGCGCCGTCGCATCGTCATAATTGCCAACCTGATAGGACAGATAGGCAGCGACAAAGCGCAGACGCGGCGCAGCGGCACCAGGCAATGCGCTGGTCTTGAACAGGTCGGTCAAAGCAATACGTTGTGCCTGCACGTCGCCACGCAAAACCGCCAATTGGTAACGCAGGCTGGCCGTCGCATAGGTTTCAAAGTCGTTGGATGGGGTCAAGGCACCAATCCGTGCCGCAGCCGTGGCAACATCGCGAGCGCGCACCGCAGCGTCAGCGGATTGCAGTGCTGACCTAAACGTGTCCGACATGACGATAGGTGGTCCCGCTACCACCAGTTTCTTCTTGGCCATTACAGGCGCGGCCATCAAAAGCGCGGCTGCCAATGTCATTGGCAAACCATATGTAACCTTAATCAATCGCCGCATGGCCTTGCGGGCCTCCCCAGTTCAATTGCCGGGATAATGCCCGGCCTCACCTAACCCAAAACCATAAACTTAAAAGGCGCGCCACCTACGGGATGGCGCGCCTTGTCTTCAAGCACCCTTGCTGCCCAGATACGCCAGCCACAGGCCCGCAATCTGCTTGCGCGCGCCGCCCTGTACGGCCTCAAAAGCCGCTTTGGCGGCGGCATTGTCACCGGCCTTCAGCTTGGCGATGCCCATGCGGGTGTTGACTTCATCCGCATCGACGCCACCCTTTTCCTTAGCCAGTTCGAACATCGCGGCCGCCTTAGCATAATCGCCATAGCCCAGATAGGCGTCCGCCGTTGCCGCTGCGATCTTGCCATTGGCCGCCTTGCGCGCATCTGCTTCAGCCGCACCTAACGTGCTCTTGTCACCTGAAATACGAGCTGTGGCGGTCTGATACAGATCAGCGCCCTGATTGGCGTTCAGCACATTTTTGGAACGGCCCAGGTCAATCGACGACTTCACCTCGCCATAGATACCCGTCTTCGATGCCATTTCGGCAAATTCGAGATAATCGCCAGCGACGACCAACCCATCGGAGGCAGAGAGCAGGCGCAGCACATCGAGATTTTCACGATTGGTGATGTTGGGGTTTGCGCGCTGGAACAGACGCACCAGCGTCCGCAAATTGGTCCCGCTCGGCTCCGCCTCATAGGCCATCTTGGCCCATTCGGTGACTTCGGGCAGCTTCGCGGCTTCGGCGCGGCCGACACCGATCTGATACCATTGCGCGGGCACTTGCTGCCCCGAAGCCTTCATCGCGTCTGCTGCGGCCTTGAGCGCGGCGAGCCCCTGCACATTAAAGCCTCGCGCAGGCTCGGCAGCGGCGTTCGTCGTCCCAGCCTTACCGAAATAGGCTTGGGCCAATGTCGGGTTGATGGTCTCCGATTTCGCACCAGCAGCCAACGCCGCCTGCGCGCGCTGAATGGCGAGATCGTAATTTTTCGCATCGAGCGCCTGGCCAGCAGCGACGGAGTTGAACTGAGCGGCCTGCTCCGGCGGTGTCAGGCCGCTGTCGAGCATCTGGGTCAGGGCTTCGCTCTGCAAAGCGGTATCCTTCGCCGCGATCGAGGTGTTCAGCTTGATCGCACCGATCTGATATTTGTCATCGTTCGACACGGCCTTGCTGTCGGCTTCCGCCAGCGCTGCCTTTGCACCCGCGAAATCCTGCGCTTCGGCGGCCTTCTGTGCCGCCTGCAACGACTTGATCACGTCGGGCGTGACGTTCAGCTTGGGACCAGCCTTCTTCTCTTCCTTCTTGGCGGCAAAGGCAGGGGCCGAAACAGCGCCGCCCGAAACAGCCAGGGCCAGCACGAGCGCGAACGGGGTAACAAAACGCATAATCCTCATCTCCTATGCACGCCTTGGCCGATGGCTGGAGGCGCGTTTTGGGGTTGAACGCCGATTAGGGGTCGGCGGGTGAATGGGCATTGAACAAGCCTATATCGGCTGATTTTGCAACTGTCATGCCCGCAGCTTCGTTCCCGTAATGCCGATGCGATAGCCGCTCGGCTTGCTGAATCCCCCGCGCGAGCGCGTGTCTGCGCGCGAGGGGTGACAGATTTGTTTCGCTCGGCTAGAGATCGCGCAACACAGCCAACATCATCGAAAAAAGAGAATCGCATTGACCGACGAGACTGTCCTCGCCGACCCTTCGGACATCAGCCCCGTCTCCATCGTCGAGGAGATGAAGACCAGCTATCTCGACTATGCGATGTCCGTCATCGTTTCGCGCGCCCTGCCGGACGTACGCGACGGTTTGAAGCCGGTCCATCGCCGCATTCTCTTTTCCGCGCAGGAATCGGGCTTCCTCTACAACCGCCCCTATCGCAAGTCCGCCCGCCTCGTCGGCGAGGTGATGGGTAAATATCACCCGCATGGCGACAGTTCGATCTACGACGCCTTGGCGCGGATGACGCAGGACTGGTCGATGCGCGTGCCGCTGATCGACGGTCAGGGCAATTTCGGATCGATGGACCCCGATCCGCCAGCCGCCATGCGCTACACCGAAGCGCGCTTGGCCAAGGTGGCCGGTGCGCTGCTCGAAGATCTCGACAAGGATACGGTCGATTTCACGCCCAACTATGATGCGTCGGAACATGAGCCGCAGGTTCTGCCCGCGCGCTTCCCCAATCTGCTCGTCAATGGCGCGGGCGGCATCGCTGTCGGCATGGCGACCAACATCCCGCCGCATAACCTCGGCGAAGTGCTGCGCGCCTGCCTTGCCTATATCGACAATCCCGGCATCACGACGGACGAACTGATCGCCATCGTCCCCGGTCCCGATTTCCCGACCGCCCCGCTGATCCTGGGCCAGTCGGGCGCGAAGTCGGCCTATCATACCGGCCGCGGCTCGATCATGATGCGCTCGCGCTATGTAATCGAGGAAGGGCGCGGCGATCGCCAATCGATCGTCCTGACCGCCATCCCCTATCAGGTCGGCAAGAACGGCCTCGTTGAAAAGATCGCCGAGGCCGCCAAGGAAAAGCGGATCGAAGGCATCAGCGACATCCGCGACGAATCCAGCCGCGAAGGCGTGCGGATCGTCATGGACTTGAAGCGCGACGCGACGCCCGAAGTCGTCCTCAACCAGTTGTGGCGCAACACGCCTGCCCAGTCGAGCTTCCCCGCCAACATGCTCGCCATTCGCGGCGGTCGCCCCGAATTGCTGGGCCTGCGCGAGATCATCGACGCCTTCATCAAGTTCCGCGAAGAGGTCATCACCCGCCGCACCAAGTTCGAATTGAACAAGGCGCGTGAGCGGGCGCATATCTTGCTCGGCCTGGTCGTTGCGGTCACCAATCTTGATGAGATGGTCAAGATCATCCGCGGTTCGTCCAGCCCGGCCGAAGCACGCGAAAAACTGCTCGCCCGCGAATGGCCGATCAGCGAGATCGCCCATTATATCCGGCTGGTCGAAGCCATCGACACCGAGATTTCGGGCGAAATCTACAAGCTGTCCGAAGTGCAGGTCCGCGCCATTCTCGACCTGCGGCTCCATCGCCTGACGGCCTTGGGTCGCGACGAAATCGGCAAGGAACTGGCTGGTCTGGCCGAAGCCATCGCCGAATATCTCGCCATCCTGGGCGACCGGGTGAAGCTCTACGCCGTGATGCGCGAAGAACTGGAAGCGATCGAACGTGAATTCGCAACGCCGCGCTTGTCCGAAATCACGGCGGCGGCCGACGGCATCGATGACGAAGATCTGATCGAGCGCGAGGAGATGGTCGTCACCGTCACGGTGCAAGGCTATATCAAGCGCACCCCGCTCGAAAGTTTCCGGGCGCAGGCGCGCGGCGGCAAGGGACGGTCGGGCATGGCGACCAAGGATGAGGACGCCGTCACCGAACTGTTCGTGACGTCGACGCATACGCCGGTCCTCTTCTTCTCGACCGCGGGCAAGGTCTATCGCATGAAGGTCTGGCGCCTGCCCGAAGGTGGTCCGGCAACGCGCGGGCGTCCGATGGTCAACCTGTTGCCGCTGGCGGCCGGTGAAACCATCCAGACCGTCCTACCGCTGCCAGAGGATGAGGAAAGCTGGAAGGATTTGCACGTCATGTTCGCGACGGCGAACGGCACGGTGCGTCGCAACAGCATGGATGCCTTCGCCAATGTGCCAAGCAACGGCAAGCTCGCCATGCGCTTCGATGAAGGCAGCGACGATCGGCTGATCGGCGTGGCGCTTCTGTCTGAAGAGGATGATGTCCTCCTTGCTACGCGGCAAGGCAAGGCAATCCGCTTCGCTTCGACCGATGTGCGCGAGTTTCAAAGCCGGACCTCGACCGGGGTGCGTGGCATGACCTTAAAGGGCGACGACGAGGTTATCTCCCTTTCCATCCTTCACCGATCCGGTGCCAATCAGGAGCAGCGCGAGGAGTATCTGCGCTTTGCTCCCTGGAAGCCGGAGAAGGAAGGCGAAATGGCCGATCAAGAAATGTTCGCGCATATGAAGGAAAGCGAGCAATTCATCCTGACCGTCTGCGCCAACGGCTATGGCAAATTGTCGTCCGCCTATGACTATCGTCGCACCGGGCGCGGGGGTCAGGGCATCACCAATATCGACAATATCGGTCGTAACGGGCCAGTGGTCGCCAGCTTCGCCGCAACCCAGGGCGATCAACTGATGCTCGTCACCGATCAGGCCAAGTTGATCCGCATGGGGCTGGACAGCCTGCGCGTCATCGGCCGCAATTCGGCGGGCGTGCGCCTGTTCGATGTCGCCAAGGACGAGCATGTCGTCAGCGCCGCCAAGATTGAAGAAAGCGACGAGGCACCTGAGGCCGAAGAAGCGTGAGCGACCTCTTCGCCTATAAGATATTGACCGCCGAGCAATATGCGCAGTTCAAGGCCGACGGCGTGTTCAAGGGTGCGCCGGTCGACTTGGCGGATGGGTATATCCACCTGTCCACCCGCGATCAGGCGGCGGAAACCGTGGCGAAGCATTTCGCCGGACAGGATAGATTGGTCATGGTGATGGTCGACCTCGCGCCCTTTGGCGAGGCGATCCGTTGGGAGGAGTCGCGCGGCGGTGCGCTCTTCCCGCATCTCTATGCCGACCTGCCGATCACGGCCGTTGCGGGCAAAGTGGTGCTACGCATCGGCGACGATGGCACCCATTCCTTTCCCGCAGGTTTTTAAGGCGCGACCCGCGCCATCCGCCCCACCTTCCCGCGCTGCATCCAATAGTCCCAACCGCCCCAGCGGATATGATTGGAGGTTGCTGCCGCCACCTGAACGATCAGATGCGCCCAGGTCACAGCAAAGGGCGCGGTACAATCCCACCAGAGCGAGCGCGTCGCGTGTTTCGCCTGGTCCGGCTCCAGCACCGCATCAATGATCTGCCGCCGCACCGCTGCCCTGCCCCAGGCCGCGCCATAACCGATCGCAATGGCGCTCCAGCCACCCCAGCCCAACGCCCAGAGCCACGCGCCAGCCTGCACCGACACCCCCACCGTCGCCAACGCCCACATGCCCAGATTGTTGGTCGCAATATGCCGATATTGCCGGACGCCGAAACCGATGAGATTGCGAGCAGGTCCGTCCAGCGGGCTGGCGACCAGCAGATCGCGCACTGGCCGGAGCCGCAGCTTTGCGCGCCAGCCTGCCAGGCCGATAGTCATATCGTCGGACAACCGAGCGGCCAGCACCGCATCCAGGTCCAGTTGCTTCGCCACCGCGCGCGGCAGAGCCATCGCTCCACCCCAGGGCATGGTCGCATTGGCAGCGCGCGGCAGCGTCGCCAATTGCATCTCGACCGCGCCGACCATCGCCGCCATCAATCCACCCCTTGGCAGCAACAGCCTATAGCCCGTCACGATATCCGCCTTGTCCCGCACCAGCGGAAATAGCAGCCGGCCGACCAGCCGCGCTGGCGGTTCGATATCCGCGTCGATGAAGACCAGCCACTGGTCATCGGGACGCAAGGCCCGCAACGCTGCGCGCAGCTTGTGTACCTTCTGCCCCTCATCCGTCGCCACCCCTGCATGCACGATCTGCACCTTGTCCCCGGCCAGCGCCTCCGCTGCTGGACATGCGCCTGATGTCGTTATCAACAAGCGAAATTGTGCGCTTTGCGCCGCCAGCCGCGCCATCAGCGCCGCACCGCCGTCCCAATCGTCGCGCACGCTCAGGATCACGACCACCCCATCGGGCGCTTCCTCCCGCCGCTCGACCGGCAGATTCCGCCAATAATTGACGACACCCAGCAGCGTCAGTCCCTGAAGGACAATCCAGACCCAGATCATGACCGCCGCGCACCTCTTTACCGTCTCGCCGCCTCCTGTATGACGGCAGGCTTATGCTCTCCAACCCCTTTCTTTTCGCGCTGATGCGGGTGCTGCCCGCCCGGTCGGCCTCCTGGCTTGGTGGATGGCTGTCTGTCCATGTCGCCCGCCCCCGCATGAAACTGCGCGACGCCCGTGCCCGCGCCAATCTGGCGCTGCTCCGCCCTGATCTGGACGAGGCGACGCGGGAAGCGATACTCACACGCCGCTGGCGCAACATCGGGCGGACGCTGGCCGAACTCGCCAATGTCGACAGGCTCGTGAACGACGCGCATGTCGAGGTCGTCGATCGCGCAAGCTATCAGGCGGTGCTGGACGGGCCGCGCCCCTTGCTCGCTTTGTCCGTGCACATGGGTAATTGGGATTTGCTGGGCGCGCATGGCAAGGCGCTGACCGATCGACCAGGCCTCGGCGTCTATGCGCCGCCGCGCGATGAACGGACGGCCGCGCAACTGCAAAAGGCGCGGCAAAGCTATATGGGCGAAACGATCACCGGCGATGGCGCGGCGCGGCGCATATTGAAGCATCTGACCAGCCATCCGCGCGCCAGCCTCTATATCCTGCTCGATGAACGGCGCGATTTTCAGGTCTGGTTTCCCAAATTGGGTCGCACACTTCCGCCTTCAGGCAATCTGTCCGTGGCGCTGCGGCTGGGGCGCAAGGTCAATGCCCGCTTCCTGCCCTTCTATCTGGCGCGGACGAACGGACCCCATTTCCGGCTGCATTGGCACCCGCCGCTCGACCCGCAGACGATGAGCGACGACGAGATCATCGCGGCGGCCGACGCCTTTCTGGGACGGGCCTGCATTACCCATGCCGACGAATGGCTGGCGCTGCATGATATGGACCTGACGCAGCCGGGCCATGCGCCCACTGCCCCACCGGCCATGTGACTTGGGCGTACTTGCCCGCTAAAGCCCCTGCATGTCCCGACTCGCGATCAAAATCTGCGGCCTTTCCACGCCCAACACCGTGGGCGCAGCCGTGCGTGCGGGGGCGAGCCATATCGGTTTTGTCCACTTCGCCAAAAGCCCGCGCCATATCGACGCGGCCCAGATAACCGCGCTGGCCGCTATCGCGCCTGCGCATATGGAAAAGGTCGGCGTCGTGGTCGATCCCGCCGACGATCTGCTGGCCGAACTGACCGCAGGCAGCGCGCTCACGGCGCTGCAACTCCATGGCAAGGAAAGCCCGCAACGCGCTGCTGCCATCCGCCAGCGCTTCGGCCTACCGGTCTGGAAAGCGATATCGGTCAAGACCCGCGCCGATATAGATGCCGCGACCGCTTATGTCGGCGCAGTCGATCTGTTGCTGTTCGATGCCAAGACGCCCGATGGCGCGGCCTTGCCCGGTGGCATGGGAATGCGCTTCGACTGGACTTTGTTGCGTGGCCTTTCGATCCTAATGCCCTGGGGCCTGTCAGGCGGCTTGTCGGCCGACAATGCGGCCGAGGCCGTCCGCATCACCGACGCCCCGCTGATCGACGTATCTTCCGGCGTGGAAAGCGCGCCCGGCATCAAGAGTGTGGACAAGATCATGGCCTTCTGCAAAGCGGTATCCGCATGTTGACGCTCATCGCTCCTGTCGAGCGCATCGGGATACGATGGCGCTGATCGCTTCTCCCCTGATCGAAGCGAACCGCCCTTCATGCCTGAAAGATTGATATCATGACCGACACGATAACCTTGCCCAACAGCCTGCGATCGCAGCCCGACGCCAATGGCCATTTCGGTGCCTTTGGTGGCCGCTATGTCGCCGAAACGCTGATGCCGCTGATCCTCGACCTCGAAAAAGTCTATAAGGCGGCGAAGGAAGATCCGGCGTTCGAGGAGGAATATGACCATCTCCTCAAACATTATGTCGGCCGTCCCAACCCGCTTTATTATGCCAGCCGCCTGACCGAAGCGCTGCGCGCCAATGCGCCCACGGGCAAGGGCGCCAAAATCTATCTGAAGCGCGAGGAATTGAACCACACCGGCGCGCACAAGATCAACAATTGCATCGGCCAGGCACTGCTCGCCCGCCGCATGGGCAAGAAGAAGGTCATCGCGGAAACCGGCGCTGGCCAGCATGGCGTCGCCACCGCAACCGTCGCCGCGCTGTTCGGCATGGAATGCAAGATCTTCATGGGCGCCAAGGATGTGGAGCGCCAGCGCCCCAACGTCTTCCGCATGAAGCTGCTGGGGGCCGAGGTCATTCCCGTCACCTCCGGGTCGGCGACGCTCAAGGATTCGATGAACGACGCGCTGCGCCATTGGGTGTCGAATGTGCATGACACATTCTACATCATCGGCACGGCGGCAGGACCGCACCCCTATCCTGAAATGGTGCGCGATTTTCAGTCGATCATCGGCAAGGAAACCCGTGCCCAGATCATGGAAGCGGAAGGTCGCCTGCCCGATATGCTGATCGCGCCGGTCGGCGGTGGCTCCAACGCCATCGGCATGTTCCACCCTTTTCTGGACGATCCCGACGTCGCGATGATCGGCGTGGAAGCGGCAGGCGAAGGTCTGACGGGCAAGCACGCGGCGTCGCTGGCCGGGGGGGCGTCAGGCATCCTGCACGGCAACCGCACCTATTTGCTGCAGGACGAGGACGGCCAGATCACCGAGGCGCACAGCATTTCGGCGGGGCTCGACTATCCCGGCATCGGCCCGGAACATAGCTGGTTGCATGAGATCGGCCGGGTCAAATATATGCCCGTGACCGACGATGAAGCGCTGGCCAGCTTCCAGAAGCTCTCCGCCCTGGAAGGCATCATCCCCGCGCTCGAATCCGCCCATGCCATCGCCGCCGCCGAACAGGTTGCGCCGACCATGGATGCGGACAAGATCATCGTCATCAACCTGTCCGGCCGGGGCGACAAGGACATCTTCACCGTCGCCGAAGCGTTGGGAGTGGAAATGTGAGCATGACTGACCGCCTCTCTACCCGCTTCGCCACCTGCAAGGCGCAAGGACGCGCCGCGCTGATCACTTTCGTGACAGCCGGTGATCCCGATGTCGCGGCGACCCCTGCCATCCTCGACGCGCTGGTCGCGGGCGGCGCGGACATCATCGAACTGGGCATGCCCTTCACCGATCCGATGGCCGATGGCCCCGCGATCGAACTGGCCAATCTGCGAAGTCTGGGGTCGGGCACTAAGACGAAGCATATCTTCGCGCTCGCCGCCGAGTTTCGCGCGCGTCACCCGGACACGCCGCTGGTGCTGATGGGCTATGCCAATCCGATGCTGGTGCGCGGTTCCGACTGGTTCGCTGATCAGTGCAAGGCCGCTGGCGTCGATGGCGTCATCTGCGTCGATGCGCCGCCGGAGGAAGATGCCGAGATCGGCCCGGCGCTGCGTAGCGCGGGCGTTCACCTGATCCGCCTCGCGACCCCAACGACCGACACCGCGCGCCTGCCTGCGGTGCTCCAAGGCGCAAGCGGTTTCCTTTATTATGTCTCCGTCGCCGGGATCACCGGCAAGCAGCAGGCGGCCCAGGCCAATATCGACATGGCCGTCGGCCGCCTAAAAGCCGCTACTGACCTGCCGGTTGCGGTCGGCTTCGGCGTCCGCACCCCGGAACAGGCCGCCGCCATCGGGCGCGTTGCCGACGGCGTGGTGGTCGGCTCGGCCATCGTCGATATCGTCGGCAGCCATGGCGATGCCGCTGCCCCCTTCGTTCAGCAATTCGTCGCTGCCCTGTCCGGCGCGCTCACCCCCAAAATCCAAGAGACTGCCGCATGAGCTGGATCAACCGCGTCCGCAAGGCCATCCCCTTCATCGCCCGGAAGGAACAGACTGCCGAGACATTATGGCATAAATGCCCATCCTGTTCGGAGATGCTGTTCATCAAGGAATGGGAGGATAATCTCTCGGTCTGCCCGCGGTGCGACCATCATGGCCGCATCGGCCCGGCGGAGCGGTTCGAGCAGATCCTCGACGCCGGTTTCATCCTGCTGCCAACGCCACAGGTGCAGGAAGACCCGCTGAAATTCCGCGACACCAAACGCTATCCCGATCGTATCCGGGCGGCACGCGCCGCGACCGGCGATCAGGATGCGCTGATCAACGCGCGCGGCGCGATCGACGATGTGCCGCTGGTGCTGGGCGTGCAGAATTTCGCGTTCATGGGCGGCTCCATGGGCATGGGCGTGGGCGCGGCCTTCATCCAGGGCGTCAATGACGCGATCGCCCATAATTGCCCCTATGTCATCTTCACCGCCGCCGGCGGCGCGCGGATGCAGGAAGGCATCTTGTCGCTGATGCAAATGCCCCGCTCCACCGTGGCGATCCAGAAGCTGCACGCGGCGGGCCTGCCCTATATCGTCGTGCTGACCGATCCGACCACCGGCGGCGTGACGGCCAGCTATGCGATGCTGGGCGACGTGCAGATCGCCGAACCCAATGCCCTGATCGGCTTTGCGGGCCAGCGCGTGATCGAAAGCACGATCCGCGAGAAGCTGCCCGAAGGCTTCCAGCGCGCCGAATATCTACTCGACCATGGCATGATCGACATGGTGGTCCATCGCCACGCATTGCGCGATACGCTGGCGCGCGTGATCGGCTATCTTACGCCGCGCATCGCCGCCTGAACCAACGCGCCGGGGGGACGCGCTTATGGCCGATCATGCCGTTTCGGACGACCCGCAGGTGCAGGCGCAGCTTGACCGGCTCTGGTCGCTATCGCCGGGTGCCGACATATTGGGGCTGGAGCGCATCACCCAGTTGATGACGCGGCTGGGCGACCCCCATCGCGCCCTGCCGCCAGTCTTTCATGTCGCGGGCACTAACGGCAAGGGGTCGACCTGCGCCTTCCTGCGCGCGGCGATGGAGGCGGATGGCAAGACCGTCCATGTCTTCACCTCGCCGCACCTTGTGCGCTTCAACGAACGCATCCGCGTGTCGGGGCAACTCATCAGCGACGAAGCGCTTGCCCGCTATCTCGCGCGCGTATTGGACATTGCCGAGGGTATCGGGGCGAGCTTCTTCGAGGTCACCACGGCGGCCGCGTTCCTGGCCTTCGCCGAACATCCAGCCGACGCCTGCATCATCGAAGTGGGCCTGGGTGGTCGCCTCGACGCGACCAACATCATCGCCGATCCGGTCGTCTGCGGCATCGCCCAGCTTGGGATCGATCATCAGGCCTTTCTGGGTGATACACTGGCTGAGATCGCGGCGGAAAAGGCAGGAATCGCCAAGCCCGGCGCGCCGCTGGTGACGCAGCGCTACGCCGAATCCCTCTTCCCCGTGATGATCGACGCCGTGGCCAAGGCGCGCACCACCTGGATCGCCCAAGGCGATGGCTGGGACGCCGCCGTCTATCGCGACCGGCTCCATTATCGCGACGATCAGGGTCGGATTGACGCACCACTCCCCCGCCTGGCGGGTGCGCATCAGGTGCAAAATGCCGCACTGGCTTTTGCCATGCTGCGCCATCAAAACGCTGTCCCACTTTCAGACGCAGCGCTCAAGGCAGCGCCGCTCTGGGCGCATTGGCCCGCGCGACTACAGCGGCTCGACCATGGCCCGCTGCTGGCGCTATTGCCCGCCGGTGCCACCGCCTGGCTCGATGGCGGGCATAATGCGGGCGCGGGCGAGGCGATCAGTGCCTTCTTCACGCCGGAGCGGCTGGAAGGCCACAAGTTGCAGCTCGTCATCGGCATGCTGGCCAACAAGGATGTCGATGCCTTCCTTGCGCCCTTTGCCGGACGGATCGCCCATATTCATGCACTGCCTGTCCCCGGTCATGATCATCATCCGGCGGAACGTTTCGCCGCGATCGCGGCACAATGGGGCATTGGCTGCACGGCGCATGATGATGCGCAAGGCGCTATCGGGGCCATAGCCGCGCTGGGCGATGCTGCGCCTAAGCTGCTGATCGGCGGCTCGCTCTATCTGGCGGGCGAAATTTTGCGACTAAACGCGCAATTGCCTGACTGATTATACTTGCGACTAACTCGCAATAGCGTAGTCTGCGGAGAGCAATCACCGCAGAAGGCGTATCATCATGGCTCATGGAGAGACCTCCCCCCTCGATCTGCCCCGGCCCATGCCCACGGGCTATGGCAACCGGCTATTCCTGTTCGTCATGCGCCGCATGGCCAGCGCAGGCGTCAATGACGCCCATGCCGCCAACGCCATGTTGGGTGCGTTCGGGCGCAGCTACCGTCGCCCATTGGTGCTGATGCGGGCCATGATGCTGGAACTCGCCCGCGCCTCCAGCCGTAAGATATTGGTCGCGCCCTGCTGCTGCGCGCGCATGACCGCGGATGAGGGGATGTTGATGCAGGCGACGGGCGAAGCGCTGCGTGATCCCAACGCCGCTTATGAGCAACTGACCGACCTGCTCGGCAATGACCATGCATTGGGCGCGCTCACCTGCATGCAGGCAGTCGCGCAGGCGCATGCCGATCTGGGGCGGCCGCTCGAACTCTATTCGGGCGGCTGAGCTGTGCGATCCGTCGCGGCCGTGCCGACGCTGGCGTCGATCAGCCCGGCGCGCATCATCAGCCAGAACAGCGCGATCCCCGGCATCGCCGCCAGGGTGGTGAACAGGTAGAAATCGACATAGCCAAACTGTTCGATCAGACCGCCCGCTGTCGTGCCCGTCAAAAACCGCCCGACGATGCTTGCCGCCGCCGAGATCAGCGCATATTGCGCCGCCGTAAAGCGCAGGTCGCACAGAGCCGAGAAATAAGCGACCACGGTGACGCCGCCGATCCCGCTCGCGAAATTCTCGAACCCGATCGCGCCGGCCATGCCCCAATTGCTTTTGCCCAGCGCCGCCAGCGCGGCGAAGCTGACATTGGACACGCCCATCAGGATCAGGCTGAGCAGCACCGACCGCTTCATGCCGATTCGGGCGTAGAGGATGCCGCCGATGAAGATGCCGATCAGATAGGCCCAAAAACCAATGCCAATGTCATAGATGGCGATTTCGTCATTGCTGTAGCCCATGTCGTCGAACAGCAGGCGGAACGTCAGGTTTGCCAGCGTATCGCCGATCTTGTGCAGCAGGATGAACAGCAGCACGAGCATGGCTCCGCGTCGGCGGAAAAATTCGAGCAGCGGCCCTGAAATGGATTGCCACAACTCGCTTGCGCCCCGGCGCGCCAGCGGATCGCGGTGCCGTTCCGGTTCGCCCAGCAGCAGGCCGGTCAGCATGGCGGGCAATGCGAATATGGCGCAGGCCATATAGGCCCCCTGCCAGCCGATCCGTGCCGCCAGCACCAGCGCCAACGCACCCGCCGCGACCGATCCGATGCGCCAGCCATATTGCGACATGCCCGACCCGACGCCCAATTGTTCGGGCTTCAATGTTTCGATGCGATAGGCATCGATCACGATGTCGAATGTCGCGCCTGCCATGCCCACCAATATCGCGGCATAGGCGGTATTAATCAGGCTGGCGGAGGGATCGACCAGCGCCAGATTGACGACCGCGGCCATGACCAGCAACCCCGCAAAAACCAGCCAGGAGACGCGCTGGCCCAATCGGCCGAGCAGCGGCAAGCGGACGCCATCGACCAGCCAGGCCCAAAGCCATTTGAGATTATAGACAAGGAAGGCGAGCGTGAAGGCGGTGACTGCCTTCTTGTCGATGCCGTCCTGCGCCAGCCGGGTCGTCAGCGTGGCACCGATCATGGCGAAGGGGAACCCCGACGACACCCCCAGGAAGAAAGCGGCCAGCGGCGCTTTTTCCACATAAGGTTTCACGGCGTCGAGCCAGCTTTTGCGGCCCGCAATGGCGTCAGTCACTTCATTCCCCCGGTATCGTCCTGTTGCGCGCCACCATATGGCCTCGCGCCGGGCTGGCAAGCGTTGCGTGGGGTCAGTTTGGCTCGAACAGGCTGAGGCCTACCGGCAAGCGTGGCGGACGTGCGCCGCGCAGCCGGGCGTCGATCACCCGGATCGCGGCGACCAGATCGCGAGGGGCATAGGGTTTGGCGAGGCATCCGACCGCCAGTTCGCGGGCGTCGATCGGGCAATGGCCGGTCACGAACAGCACCGGCAATCCCTTGGCATGAGCGTGGCGGGCGACGTCGATGCCGCTCTTGGGGCCATGGAGGGCGACGTCGGCGATGACGAGATCCAGTTCCCCGCCGTCGATCACGGCGACGGCATGGTCATAATCATCGACGGTCGCGGCAATGCTGTATCCGGCCTGTTCCAGCGCATGTTCATTGTCGAACGCGACCAGCGGTTCATCCTCCACCACCAAGACGGTGCGGATTGCCTTGCGGCGCGGAAGGCGCACGCTCCCGCTATTCAAAAGCCCGAAAAACATTTGCCAAGTCCGCCCTGTTTCCGCCATGCAACCGAACAAACGCCGCGCCCCCGCGCCGGGTTGCCGAAGCGATGGGTTTTTACCCCCTCGCTCAAGCGCCGGGACGGCACATTTCAGCCTGTTGCTGGCTTATTGCCCATATGGGGAGAGCCAGAGCCTACGCAAAGGAACTTATCCGTGGAACCGCCGAAAAAATCAGGACCGCCACGCCGGTCCGGCCCCGGCGGCCCTAAACGCCCCGGTGGCCCCGGCAAGCGGCCAGGCTTTGCGCCGGGTCGCGACGAAGCGACAGGCGGCAAACCGCGCTTTGCCAAGCCGGGCGAACGTGCCCAGCCTGGGCGTGGCCCACGGCCCGATGCCGCTCCCAGTGGAGACCGCACCGGACGCGACCGCACCCGGCCGGTGACTGCCAAGGCCGATGTGCTTGTGCGCCCTCCCCGCCGCAATGATAGCGACAAGCCGCGCGGCGCGGCCTTCGGCACTGCTGCCAAGCCTTGGGCCAACAAGCCACCGCGCCGGTCGGGCACTGGCCCCAAGACCACCGCCAACCCGCATCCTGCCCATGCCACCGCCAGCGATGGCAAAGGCGAACCGCAGCGTATCGCCAAGCTGCTGGCGCGCGCGGGCATCGCCTCGCGCCGGGAAGTGGAACGGATGATCGAGGAAGGCCGCGTCACACTAGACGGCGCGACGGTCGAAACGCCCGCCACCCTACTCGCTTCGCTTGCGGGCGTGGCGGTGGATGGCGTGGCGGTCGCGGCCCCTGCCCCGACCCGGCTGTTCCTGTTCCACAAGCCGAGCGGCTGCCTGACGGCCGAGCGCGATCCGGTCGGGCGACCGACCATCTATGACCGGCTGCCCGCCGACCTGCCCCGCGTCATCCCGATCGGGCGGCTCGACATGAATACCGAGGGTCTGTTGCTGCTCACCACCGATGGCGGGTTCAAGCGGCAGATGGAACTGCCCTCGACCGGCGTGCCGCGCACCTATCGCGCACGGGCCTTTGGCGAGATCAGCCAGGCGCAGTTGGAAGATTTGTTCGACGGGCTGGAAGTCGATGGCGTCCGCTATGGTCCGATCGAGGCCAATCTGGAACGGCGCACCGGGCGCAACCAGTGGATCGAAATGACCCTGACCGAAGGCAAGAACCGCGAAGTGCGGCGCGTGCTTGAACATCTGGGGTTGCAGGTCAACCGCCTGATCCGCACCAGCTATGGTCCGTTCGTCCTCGCTGACCTGCCGATCGGCATGGTGGCGGAAGTCAGCGAACAGGATCTGGCGATATTCCGCAAGACATTGAAGGACGCGAAATGAGGATCATTTCGGGCCAATGGCGTGGCCGTCCACTGACCGCGCCCAAGGGCGATGCCACCCGCCCCACCGGCGATCGGACGCGCGAGGCGCTGTTTTCGATGCTGACCAGCCGGATCGGATCGTTCGAGGGGCTGGCCGTGGCGGACTTCTTCGCAGGCTCCGGCGCCTTGGGGTTCGAGGCGCTGTCGCGCGGCGCGGCGTCCTGCCTGTTCGTGGAACAGGACAAGCCCGCGCTCGACGCGATCCGCGCCAATGCGGAGCGGCTGGGCATTCGCCCTGATGTTCGCGCGGCGAGTGTGCTGACGCTGGGACAGGCACCCAAGCCGCTCGACCTCATCTTCATGGACCCGCCCTATGGCACAGGCGCGGGGCAGGTCGCGCTCGACAAGCTGTCGCGGCTGGGCTGGACCAGTCCGGCCAGCTGGATCAGCATCGAAACCGACAAGCGCGAGGATGTGGTGGTGAAGGGCTTTACTATCGACACGGTGCGGGATGTGGGCAAGGCGCGGATTACCCTGCTTCGGGCAGAGGGGCAAAGCGACGCCTAGCGCCACCAAGGCGGTTTCCTTCGTTTCCATAATCGAAAAGCGGACAGCGATGCGGACAATGGAATCGCTTTTTCACGAGCCATTACGATCTATCTTGGATCTATCTTGGATATATCTTGGATATATCTTAAAGACATTAAGGACGCGAGCGACAGACCTGTCATTCGCGTCCTCCACACCTATATGGATCGGCTCAGCGCTTACGCATCTTCCGCGCTTCGCTTGGGTTCACGCACTCGTCGGTTACCGTTTTCGAGCAGACCGGATAGTCCTTCGCCTCGGCGGGCGGGGGAGTCATATTGCCGCCGACCGTGACGGGATTGTTTGACGAGCCCATGGGTGCGGCCGGGTCGCGCGGCGCGCCGGGCGGAGCTGGCGCCATGCCGGGATCAGCGGGGACTGCGCCGGTCGGCATGCCTGCATTGGGGTCTTCTGCGGGCGGCGGTGGCCCCATGGATGGATCACCTTGCGGCGTCATTGCGTCACCGGGCATCTGGTTGGCGGGCATATCCTGCGCAATCGCCGTGGTGCCAAGTGAGGCGATACCTATCAAAGCTGCGCCTGCGAACATGAGGGATTTCATCGGGGGGATCCTTTCCTTATTCTTGTCGCTGCCCCGTTCTGCTGCGGGGGCGTCGAAAGAACCGGCGCTAGGCCATCTCCGTTCCGCCGCTGGCGACGAACCGAGGCGCTGGTGCCATGAAAGGAAAGGCGAATCGGCCCTATTCGCCAGGGAAGCGATCGAATTTGGGCAGCAGATGGGCGTTGGCCATCCAGTCGGCGGCTTCGGCCATCTGGATATGGGCTTGCGGCGGCAGAGCGCTGATATCGTCCAGCGTGCCGGTCTGGATGTCGATCTTGCCGGGGAAAATCGTGGCATTTGTGTAGAACAACCCCGAACCGCACGTTCCGCAGAAATGGCGGATGGCATGTTCGGAGGAGCGATATTCGACCGGCGTGCCGCTGATCGTCACCGCCTCCTGTGGGTATAGCGCCCAGCCAACCATCGGCGCGCCCGCACTGGTGCGGCAATCCTTGCAATGGCACAGTGCGCTATGCGCCGGTTCGCCCTGCGCCTCGTAGCGGATCGCGCCGCAATGACATCCTCCTGACAACATCGCTTGTCCTCCCTTGCATGATTCGCCTTTTGTTCTCATAGAAGGCGCTTCGCCGCAAGGGTCATGCCTTGCCCCTGTCGCCCCCTATCCCTAGTTGTCCTCCATGACTCTTCCATTGCCCTCGCCCAATGATCCGCCCTATTTGCGGGGTTTGAACCCGCCCCAGCGTGAGGCCGTGCTGACGACCGAAGGGCCGGTGCTGGTGCTGGCGGGCGCAGGCACGGGCAAGACCGCGGCGCTGACCGCGCGGCTGGCGCATCTGGTCGCCACGGGCCGCGCCTATCCCTCGCAATTCCTGTCCGTCACCTTCACCAACAAGGCCGCCCGCGAAATGCGGGAGCGGGTCGGCAAGATGATTGGTCCGGCGGTGGAGGGGATGCCGTGGCTTGGCACTTTCCATTCCATTGCGGCCAAGATGCTGCGCCGTCATGCCGAACTGGTAGGGCTGCAATCCAATTTCACCATCCTCGACACCGATGATCAATTGCGGCTGATGAAGCAGTTGATTCAGGCGGAAGGGATTGACGAGAAGCGCTGGCCCGCGCGGCAATTGGGCGGCCTCATCGACCAGTGGAAGAATAAGGGCTGGACCCCGGAGGATGTCGGCGCGGGCGAGAGCGAAGGCTATGCCAATGGTCAGGGGCAGAAACTCTATGCCGCCTATCAGGCGCGATTGCGTGCGGTTAATGCCTGTGATTTCGGAGACTTGCTGCTGCATGTTCTGACGATTTTGAAAAAGCATCGCGATGTGCTGCAAAGCTATCAGGAGCGGTTTCGCTATATATTGGTGGACGAATATCAGGATACGAACTCCAGCCAATATCTGTGGCTGCGGCTGCTCGCCCAGACGCGCAAGAATATTTGCTGCGTGGGCGATGACGACCAGTCCATCTATTCATGGCGTGGCGCAGAGGTTGCCAATATCCTGCGGTTCGAAAAGGATTTTCCCGGCGCGACGATCATCAAACTAGAACAAAATTATCGATCGACTCCGCATATTTTGGGAGCCGCGTCCGGGGTGATCGCCGAGAATGGCACGCGGCTGGGCAAGACATTGTGGACCGACATTGACGTGGGCGAGAAGGTGCGCGTCATCGGCATATGGGATGGGCCGGAGGAAGCGCGGCGGGTCGGCGAGGAGATCGAGACGATCCAGCGCGATGGCGGTTCGCTGGACGAGGTTGCCATATTGGTGCGCGCGCAGCACCAGACTCGCGAGTTCGAGGATCGCTTCATCCAGATCGGCCTGCCCTATCGCATCGTCGGCGGGTTCCGCTTCTATGAGCGCGCCGAAATCCGCGATGCGCTCGCCTATTTGCGGCTGGTGAACCAACCCGCGGATGATTTGGCGTTCGAGCGGATCGTCAATGTGCCCAAGCGTGGCCTGGGCGACAAGGCGGTGGAGAAATTGCATCGGCTGGCGCGGGCGGAGGGTATCCCGCTGCTCCATGCCGCCGCGCGGATATTGGACACCGACGAACTGACACCGCAGGCGCGGCGGTCGCTCGGCAGTTTCGTCGGCGATCTGGCGCGTTGGCGCGACCGGGCGGCGCAATTGCCCCATGCGGAACTGGCGCGACAGATATTGGACGAGAGCGGCTATACCGCGATGTTGCAGGCCGAACGCAGCACCGAAAGCGCGGGGCGGCTGGAAAACCTGACCGAATTGACGCGGGCGATGGAGGAATATGAGACGCTGGGTGCGTTTCTGGAGCATGTCTCGCTGGTTATGGATAATGAGGCGCAGGCCGAGTCTGCCAAGATCACCATCATGACCATCCATGCCGCCAAGGGGCTGGAGTTTGACTCGACCTTCCTGGTCGGGTGGGAGGAAGGTATTTTCCCGTCGCAGCGGGCGCTCGACGAAGGCGGGCTCAACAGCCTGGAGGAAGAGCGGCGGCTGGCCTATGTCGCGATCACGCGGGCGCGCAAGCGCTGCACCATCCTGCATGCCGCCAACCGGCGTATCTATGGCCAGTGGACGAGTTCGATCCCGTCGCGTTTCGTGGGCGAATTGCCGCCGGAGCATGTCGAGGAAGAAAGCAGCATGACCGGCGGCGCGTCTTTATGGCGGGCCAATTGGTCGGAGCGCGAAGATCCCTTTGCCCATGTCGGGCGCGGCGAAGGGCGCGGGCCGGGCTGGCAACGCGCACAGTCATCGGGCCAGTTCAGCCGCGAACCCGTGCGGATAGTCGAGGCGCGCACCGCCGCCGTGTCGATCGGCAATAAGGGGCGCAGCGACATGGCCGTGGGATTGCGCGTCTTTCATCAGAAGTTCGGCTATGGCATCGTCGCGGAGATTGAGGGCAACAAGCTGGAGATTGATTTCGAGACGGCGGGCCGCAAGCGAGTGATGGACAGTTTCGTCTCGCGGCCCTGAGAGTGATGCCCAAAGCTGGCGCCTGCCGTTTGTCCTGTTCCCCGACGAAGGTCGGGGTCCAGATCAGAGCGTGGAACTGGACCCCGACCTTCGTCGGGGAACAGGTATGCTGCGGCTCGTAACGGTCAGTCGGCGCGGGGGAGCGACAGGATGAAACGGGCACCTTCGCCTGGTGCGCCGCCGATGCGGATGTCGCCGTGCATGGCGCGTGCGAGGCGGCGTGAGATATAGAGGCCGAGGCCTGACCCGCCCGCATCATCGCGGCCAAGCCGTTCGAATTTCTCGAATATGCGTTCGCGATCGGCGAGCGCCACGCCCTGCCCCTGATCGATCACCATGATGCGCGCTTCGCCGGGCGCGGATTCGGTGACGATGCGAACCTGCGTCTCTTCGGGCGCATATCGCACGGCGTTGCCGATGAGGTTGACGAGGATTTGCAGCACGCGGCGAAATTCGCCGGTGGCGAGCAGGCTTTGATCCTCCTGCGGCGGCAGGATGGTGATGCGGCGATCGAGCGCCTTGACGGTGAGCAATCCGGCGGCGCGCCGTCCGAGATCGGCCAGGTCGACCTCTTCGGCGATGACGGCGAAATCGGGCCGGTCGATCGCCTGAAGATCGGCGAGATCATCGACCAGTGCCATCAGGTGCCGCCCGGCCGAGGCGATATCCTTGGCATAGCCCGCATAATCGGGACGGAGCGGCCCCTCCATCTGCGCGCTGATGGTATCGGCATTGGCGATGATTCGCCCCAGCGGCTGGCGCAACGAGCGGTCGAGCCGCTTGCCAAATTCGCCCGGATAGAGCGCGAGGGTCGCGCTTTCCTGCGCAAGCGGTGCGATGACGGCGCGTTCCAGCGGCATAGCGGTGCCGCGATAGCCCATGAGATGACCCGCCAGGTCAAACAGCGGAACAGCAGATAGACGAAACAGGCGAGCGGGATCGCTGACCAGCGCGGCATCCTGATCGCGAAAGGCGCGCCGCTGGGCAAAGCCACGCAGCATCGCCATGTCCCCATCGGCATCAGCGCGCAGCTCGAAATAGGCGGAAAAGCGGCTGCCCGGCAGCGGCGGATCGCGCGGCAGCGCGCCCTGCGGCCCGCAATTGTCCATCGCCATTTGAAAACGCAACTGCGTGTCGACCTGCCAGGTCCAACCTTCGGCCAGGGTAGCGATATCGGCTTCGCGGTCGATCGGCTCGACCGGGGCGACCGGAATCGGCCGCTCCTGCCAGTCGATGATCGAGAGCGATACGCCCGCGCTATCGGGCTTGGCGCGCACCCACATATCAATGTCGCCGCGTTCGGCGGCAGCGGCGACGGGCCGCGAAACGGGAACGCCGAGACGCTGGGTCAACCGGGCGATGGCGGCGAGTTGGGGGATGACGAGCAGAGAACCAAGGCTGCCGCCCGCTTCCTCCTGCAGCGCGAGCAGTGGCGCGTCGGCGCTGAGCAGCCGCCCGTCACTGGCGACGGTTGCGCGCACGATGGCCGGATGGAGCGGCATGTTCAACGCGCGGTGACTTGCAGTAGATGGTCGAGCTTCGCGCGGAAGGGCGCTGGCGTGCGCAGGGCGCTGACCGCCGCATCGGCCGCCATTTCGGGCAGATCGCGATAATGGGCCGAAGCCTCGACGATGGCGAGGTCCGACAGCGCAGGGCGAATCGGGCGCAGCGACAGGAGCAGATGGCGATAATCGGCATCCGCCCCGCCGAGCGCCCGGCACAAAGTCGCAATCTGCGCCACTGGACCCATCACCAATATGTCAATGACCTGCATCGCGCGCATCCGCAGTCGTCGGGCGGCGAGCGCGGCAAAGAGCAGGAAGCGCCGTTGGTCGAGCGCTGCCCCCAGCAGATCGGGCGCATCGGCCGCCGCGCCCATGCCGCGCACGAGCCGCTCGGCCTCGGCGATCGGGCTGACGCTTTCGTCATGGTCGGCGAGCAAGGCCCAGCCCGACCGCTCGAACGCGACCAGCATCGCGTCGCCCGCCTCCCCCGCGCCGCGCCGCGCGATCGACGCGAGGCAAGCGGCGGCGGTCCAGACCAGTTCGGCATGATATTCGGCGGGCAGATCGGGCCGCATCGGCTGATCCTCTCCCCCGCGCGCAATCCAGCGCCCTTCGGCCAGAGTGAGCGCGGAAACGGCGTTGCCGATCAGCGGATCGTCGGCGCGCAGCAGCGGTTCGCCCTCCTCCTCGGTAATGTGGTCGGCACCGGGCTGGCCGAACTGGCGCAGCATCAGCGTGACGCCAGCGCGCATCTGCATATGGGCGAGCAAGGCGGGGCTGAGCATGGCGGGATGATCGCAGAGCATCCGCCAGCAGACGGGATCGGGCCAGGGGTCCAGGGCGGTGGCGATGGCCGGGGCATGATCGAGCGAGACGCGCAGCGCCATTTCGATCGCCGTCAGGCAGCCACCCAGATGCCGCCGCGTCTCCGCGATCAGCGCGTCATGGCGCTGGCGATCGTCCTTCGGAAAGAAAAAGGCCAGGTCGATGGCATGACCGACCGGCACGGCGGACATGCCCGCCAAGACTCGCGTCATCGGCCAGCTATCCGTCATGGTCGAACCGGCAAGGGACGAAAAGACGCTCATGCGGTGCAGCATAACCGCACGTCCTTAAAATGCACTAAACCGTCCGCAGGAAATCTTTACGATCGACGCCGCAATATGATCGCGCCGATTGAGGCCACGGCGAGCAGCATGGCAACGCGCAATCCCTGCGCCAGCACGCCGAACAGGCCGGTTGCGAACATCAGCAGCAGCGCGCTGCCGGGTGTGAAGATCATCCACGGCCGCGCCTCGCCAATGCGCCCCTGACGGTCGGCAACGGAAATGATCGCCAGCAGCAAAGCGAGATCGACCGCGAGCGGACTGCGGCCCGCAAGGACGATGCCGATCAGCGCCATGACCGGCGTGGCAAAGGCCAGCACCCCTCCAGGGAGGGGCCGCAGCGCCATCATGTCAAGCCGATCCGCCAGTTCCGCCAAGAGCAGCGCGATCAGCAACAGGCAGAAGCCGGTCAGCGGCCAGAGCAGTTCAATCGGTATGAGGGCAACGGCACCGAGCGCGATCGCGGCGATGCGAAGTTGAAAGGCCGGCACCTGCATCCGCATCAGCGGGGCGCTGGCCATGCGGGCGAGCGGCGCAAGGACATAATGTTCAATGCCGCCGCGCGTCGGCGCGCGCGACACACCGGCGGCCGTAACCGCCTGCGCCACCAGTTCCGCCTGTTGCTGGCTATCGACGATAGCGACGCGGCCTTCGAGCAGATCGTCCTGCGGCGCGGTGATGCGGCGCGCACCCTTTTGCACCGCGGCACGCACCAGCGTCAGCGACAAGTCCCAGTCGCCGATCATGTCGAGCGTATCGAACATCAAAGCGGGACTGATCCGCGCGACGCCCGCCCAGCGCTGACCCGCATCGATTCGTTCGAACGGGGCACTGGCGCGGGTGTCGTCTGCCACGAGCAATGCGTTGCCCTCATTCGCTCCCAGCGCGTCGATATGCGCCTGCGCCACAATCGCGCCGTCGGCGATCAGCAGGACGTCGGCGTCGCGGGGCACATCGCGCACCATGGATATCATGTCGCGCACCAGCGCCACGGCAATACCGTCCGCGCTCAACCGATCGACCGCCTGCGACACGGCGGGCGTAATGACACTGACCAGGATCATGATTCGGTCGGCACCCGCGCGCGCCGCCTGCCGCGCCTGATATTCAACCAGCGTCTGACCCGCGAAATGCAGGCTCGCGCGCAAGCCAGCGGGCGTATCGGCCGTCGTGCGGCTGGCGCTGAGAATCGCGGAAAAACTCATATTTTTGTGCTTGTCGACCCATTGGTGGTTAGGCCGACCTTTTTGCAAGGCCGGAGGGCAGACGCAAGCAAAGCCGTATCAATCGTGCGGAATAGCTTGCTCCAAGCCCGCCAGCGCCGTGCGCAATCGCCGCAGCGCGCGCGGATCACCCGGTGCCGCCTGTGCCGCTTCGTCAGCCAATGCCATCAATGTCGTCAGCCCGAAACTGGCGGCCAAGCCCTTCAACCGCCACGCCGCCAGCGTCCAGTTGGCGTCGCAGCGGGCGCGGCCCAGCAAATCGACTTGGCGCGCGGCGCTTTCCAGGAAAGCGACGCGCAGATCCGCGATCAACGCGCGATCATCGCCGACAGCGGCGGCCAAAGCCGCGTCAAGGGCACCTGGATCATAGGACATGGCGACCAACGCTATCGAAGACGGGTTAAGTTTTGGTAACGGGGCATTCCCGCGAGCGGAAAAGATGCTAGGATGCGTGCATGACAGGGGGCAGCACAATCGTCGAGTTCTGGCGCGACGAACCATCGGAGACGCCCGCGCAAGCGGACGACATCCTGCTTTTGAAACAAGCGGTTCTGGACATCGAAGAAGATGATCCGGCGGCCGGTTCCGGCCAGGCCTGGGTCAAGCGGGTGCGCATCGCCCTGACGCTCGTGGCAATGGCGTGGATTGGCTTTGCCGGTTGGGCTATGGTCGCGTCGGGCGACCTGCGGGCCGGTCCATCGGCCTGGGCCAATGCCATCGCGACGCTGCTGATCCCGCTCACCTTGTTGGCGCTCCTCTATCTGCTGTTGGTCCGCAACAGCCGCACCGAATCGCGACGCTATCTCGACACGGCACGCGCACTGCGCACCGAAGCGGACCTGCTGGAATTGCGGCTGGGGCGGATCGCCACCCAGTTGGAAGCGGCGCGCCAGACGATGCAGGATCAGGCCGAATTGCTCGACAGCTATGGCGCAGCCGCCAGCAGCAATATGGAGGCATCGGCTGAACTGATCGCAAGCCGCACCCAGGCCAGCGCGGAGCGAGCCGAAGCCGCCGAACGCGCCGGTGCCGCGTTGATGGCGCAAATGGACGCGCTGATCGGTACGATCCCCGAACTGGAGGATCGCACCGGCCGGATGGCAGCGCAGATCATGGACAATGGCCATGCGCTGGGCGACCGGATTGATACGCTGGAGGCGCGGCTGCATGCGTTGGGCGAATTGTCCGACGATGCGCGGGCGCGCACCCTGTCGGCGACCAAGAGCCTGTCGAGCCAGTTGACGCAGTTGCAGGAAGCGACCCGGTCAGCGACCGAGGAAGTCACCGGCATGGCAGAGATTGCCGCCGGGCGCATTGATGCCACCGCGCAAACCGCGCGACAGGCGATGGATCGCACCCGGCAGGATGTGGAGGCGCAATCCGCCGCGCTCACTGCCTTGGTCGAGGCGGCGCAGGCAGGCGTCACCACCACGAGCGAAAGCGTCCGGGTGGCGCTGGTCGCGGATCTTGATCGCGCGCAGGCCGATTTGCGCGAACGGCTCGACGAGGCGATGGCGCAGGTGCGCGAGACGATGGCCGCGACCGATGATGGTTTGACGCGCCGTGCGGACACGCTGACCGCGCTGGTCGCCGCAGCCCAGGCCGGGATCGGCAGCGCCAGCGAAAATGTCATGGGCGCTCTCGCCCGCGACCTGGATCTGATCGAGCAGGAAATGCGGCAACGCATGGGTGGCGCGCTCGACCGGGCCGAGGAAGCCCTGACCTTTACCGATTCGCGGCTATCGGCGCAGGCGTCGGCGCTGGATGCGCTGATCGCGCGGTCGCGTGAGAGCCTGGATGCGATCGGCAATGACACGGTTGCTGGCCTGACCGACTCGATCGGCGATGTCGAAAGCCGCCTGCATCAGATCAACGATCTGGTCGAAGGGCAGAAGGCGTTGATGAACAGCCTGCATACCGGGCTGAATGACACGATTGCCGGGACCGAAGGCCGCTTTGCGACGCTGGAGGAAACCACCCTTACGCGCAGCGAGCGGATGGCCGAGGCGTTGGCCCGCCTGACCGTCGAGACCCAGCGGATCGACGGCGCGCTGGCGGCTGGTGGCCTGACCGCCGACAAACTGATTGGCAGCGCCGAAACCTTGCTGGTAGCGCTGGATTCGAGCGTGCGCGAACTGGATGAAACCTATCCGGCGGCGCTCGAACGGTTCGACGCCCGGATGGAACAGAGCCGCGCGCTGCTGGGCAGCGCCACGCCGGAAATGGAGCGGCTGGAGGCCATCTCGCAGGCGCTCGTCGGCCGTGCCGAAGAGGCCGAATCGCTGTTGCGGGGACAGGGCAGCCGCCTGACCGAATGGCTGGAAAGTACGCAGAGCGGGCTGGAGGCCAATCGGCAATTGGTCGATCGCCTGCGCGCTGCGCTGGATGGCGCACATCAGGACGCGACGCGGATCACCGAGGGAGCAGGCCCCCTCCTCGTCACCGCCCTGTTGCGGGTCAAGGACACGGCCGATCAGGCCGCCGAGCGGGCGCGGCAGGCGTTGGCCCGCGCCATTCCCGACGCGGCGCAGCAACTGGGCGACGCCAGCGAAGCGGCGATGCAGCGAGCGCTGGGCGACAAGGTCACCGCGCAGATCGAACAGGTCGCCAAGGTGGCCGAGGAAGCGATCAAGGCCGCGCATCAGGCGTCAGAACGACTGACCCGGCAGTTGCTGACCATCGCCGACACCAGCGCCAATGTGGAGCAGCGCATTGTGCAGGCCGAACAGGCGTCGGAAGATCGCGATCGCGACCATTTCGCGCGCCGCTCGGCCGCCTTGATCGAATCGCTCAACAGCACGGCGATCGACGTTGCCAAGATATTGTCCAACGACGTGACGGACACGGCCTGGTCCGCCTATCTGAAGGGCGACCGGGGGGTGTTTACGCGCCGCGCCGTGAAGCTGCTGGATGCGGGCGAATCGCGGGAGATCGCGCTTCATTATGATGAGGATGCCGAGTTTCGCGACCATGTGAACCGCTACATCCATGATTTCGAAGCGATGCTGCGGATCATCCTGTCGGCGCGCGACGGCAATGCGCTGGGCGTTGCCGTGCTGTCGTCGGACATGGGCAAGCTCTATGTCGCGCTGGCGCAGGCGATCGAGCGGCTGCGGCAATAGTCGTCCATGCGCGCGCAGCGACGAAGAACGCCACTCTCATTATTCCGTGAAGGCGGGGGAACGGTGCGCGTTCAGCGCGGGGCGGTGTAGCTGGGTAGCATGTCGACCGTGACCCAGCCCTGCACATAATTGGCATAATAGAGGCCGAACAGGACCGCCGACATGATAGTCGCCCGGATAGCGACGCGGCCGGGGCGGAAGTTGCTGGGGGCGCTGTCCGCCTGCCCCTTCAACATCACCTCGCCCGTTTCATCGGGCGTGCGGATGCCGAAGGGAAGGATGATGAAGGCGCACACGACCCACATCAGAAAATAGATGGCGAAAATGGCGTAGAGGTTCATGCGCGCCTGATTAGGCGCGAATGAGCAGCACGTCCACTATCGGCTTCTTGCCGGTCCAGCGCGTCGCGGTGCGACGCACGGCGAGACGTATCCGCTCACGCACGGCGTCATCCTCGCTCGACCCTTTGGGAATGACCGCCGCGGCATCATTCGATGCTTCGGCCAGGAAGGCGGCCTTGTCTTCCTCGACCGGCACGCCCTGGGTGCGCAGCGTCGGCTTGCCGATCATCTTGCCCTTGCGGTCGATCGCCACGGCGACGCTGATCTGGCCATGCAAGCCAAGTTTGCGCCGTTCGTTGATGGTGGCACCATCGGCCGGCAGGATAACGTCGCCATCCAGCACCAGGCGCCCCGTCTCCTGCTTGCCGATAATCTCCGGCGCACCGGGGGCGAGGCGCAACAGGTCGCCATTGGACTGGACCGGCGCGTGGCGGATGCCGCTGGCCAGCGCCAACCGCGCCTGCTCCGCCATATGGCGGCGTTCGCCATGAACGGGCAGCAGGATTTCGGGCCGTATCCAGCGATACATGGCTTCGAGTTCCGGGCGACCGGGGTGGCCCGACACATGGACTTCGGCCTGACGGTCCGTGACCATCAGCACGCCCGACATGGCAAGCGCATTCTGGATGCGGCCGATGGCGATTTCATTGCCGGGTATCTGCTTGGAGGAGAAGACGACCAGGTCGCCTTCGGCCAGCTTGATCGGATGGCTGTCGAACGCCACGCGGGCAAGCGCGGCGCGGGCTTCGCCCTGCCCGCCGGTCGCGATGATCATCACTTCGTTGCGGGGCAATGCCATCGCATCATCCCAATCGACCGTCGGCGGGAAGTCCTTGAGATAACCGCTGGCCTTGGCCATGCCGATGATGCGGTCGAGCGAGCGCCCGGCGACGCACACCTTGCGGCCCGTTGCCGTCGCGACTTCGCCCAACGTCTGCACGCGGGCGGCGTTGGAGGCGAAGGTGGTGACGAGGACGCGACCCTTGGCCCCGGCGATTGTTTCCATCAGTCCTTCGCGAACATCACCTTCGGAACCGCTGGCCTTGTCATTGAAGACATTGGTGCTGTCGCAGACCATGGCGAGGATGCCCTCGTCGCCGATCGCAGTCAGTTCCTTGGGGGTCGCCGGTTCACCGAGCAACGGCCGCTCGTCGAGCTTCCAGTCGCCGGTGTGGAAAATCTTGCCGTGCGGCGTGTCGATCAACAGGGCATTGCCCTCTGGAATCGAGTGGGCGAGCGGCACATAGCGGAAGCCAAACGGCCCCAGATTGAAGCTGCCTTCATTCTGGATCACATGGAGTTTGACCTCCTTGGTGAGGCCCTCTTCCTCCAGCTTGAGCCGGATCAGGCCCGCCGTGAAGGGCGTCGCATAGAGCGGTACGCCCAAGTCAGCGGCGAGATAGGGGATCGCGCCGATATGATCCTCATGCCCGTGCGTCAGCACGATGCCGAGCAGATCCTTGCGCCGTTCCTCGATGAAGGTGAGGTCAGGCAGGATCAGTTCGATGCCGGGATAGGTGGGGTCGCCGAAGGTCATGCCGAGGTCGACCATGACCCATTTGCCCTGGCAGCCGTAAAGATTGACGTTCATGCCGATCTCGCCCGACCCACCGAGGGCCAGGAAGAGCAGCTCATCCTTGGGTGTCATTATGCTTGTAAACTCCGTTCGTGCATCAGCGCGAGGCCCTGAATCGTCAGATCCGGCGCGATCGCATCGAAAATATCGCTGTTGTCGTTGAAGAGGACCGCGAGGCCCCCCGTCGAAATAACTCTGGTCGGGCGGCCGATTTCGGCCCTCATGCGGGCGACCAGCCCCTCCATCATGGCTACATAGCCCCAAAATACGCCTATATGCATCTGCGCCTCGGTCGTCCGCCCGATCACCGAACGATTTTCCGGTGGGGCGATCGCGATCCGGGGCAGCTTCGCGGCGGCCGCTACTAGCGCATCGAGCGAGAGATTGATACCCGGCGCGATGATGCCGCCCTTATAGGCCCCGCTATAGTCGATCACGTCGAACGTGGTGGCGGTGCCGAAATCGATGACGATCAGGTCGCCGCTGTAAAGATGGTGCGCAGCGATGGCGTTTACAACCCGGTCAGCGCCGACCGATCCCGGCTCCGCCACGTCGAGTTCGATGCCCCAGTCGAGCGGCGACTGGCCCGCGATCAACGCGGTCGTGTGAAAATATTTTTCGGCCAATACCTGAAGATTATGCAGCGCACGGGGCACGACCGTCGCGATGATGACGGTGTTGACGTCAGCGATCTTATAGCCTTCGAGCATCAGCAACTGGTTGAGCCAGACCGCATATTCGTCAGCCGTGCGGCGCGCGTCGGTCGCGATGCGCCAGCGTGCGCGGATGTCCCGCCCGTCGAGCAGCGCGAAAACCACATTGGTATTGCCCGCGTCGATCGCGAGAAGCATGGCAGATCCTTGGGTCAGATGAGAAAGATATCACCGGCGTGAATGGCACGGCTCTCACCATTCGCCAAGCGCAGGATGAGCATGCCCTGGCGATCGAGCGTGTCGAAAGCGCCTTCCACCGTGCTGCCGTCGGGTTGTTGCACACGCATTGGCGTGCCGGTGGGGTGGGCGTTGAGCAGCCAATGGGTGCGCACAGGGTCGAGGCCTTGCGCGCGCCAGATGGCGAGCCAATGGGCGAAAATCTGGGCCAGTCGGTCGAGCAACGCACCGGCTTCCGCATCCGTAGCCCCTTGCGCTGCGAGGCTGGTGACGGGGCGATCAAGATCGCGGGGATGATCAGTGACGTTGAGGCCGATGCCGATGACGATGGTGTCGCCGGCGCGCTCCAGCAAGATGCCTGCAATCTTTGCGCCGTCGACCAATATGTCATTGGGCCATTTGATCCGGGCTTGTCCCGCGCACAATGGCGCGACCAGGGCATGGACGGCGTTCGCCGCGACCAATGCCAGCGTATGGGGTAGCGGGTCGCTGGGCTGCAAGCGGACCAGGGTGGAGCAATAGAGATTGCCGACCGGGCTGTCCCATGTTCGGCCCATCCGTCCCCTGCCCCCGCTCTGACGCCGGGCGCGCAGCCAGTTTCCCTCGCTTAAACCACTATCGACCAATGCCAGCATGTCGGCATTGGTCGATACGGTATCTTCAACGAGACGTATATCCGTCAGAACAAGGACGCCGCCGCGGCAGCGCTCGCCTGATCCAGCATGGGGTTGAGCAGATAGCCCAGCACGATGACAGCGGCGCAGGCGGTCAGGATGATATTTTCAACCGGCCCGCCCTTTGCCTCATAGGCAGCGGTTGGCTCGTCGAAATAGATCGTCTTGATGATCTTGAGATAATAGAAAGCGCCGATCACCGAAGCCGCGATGCCCACGGCCGCCAACGCCGTCAGGCCAGCCGCGACGGCGGCATCGAACACCAGGAACTTCGCCCAGAAACCGAAGAGCGGCGGAATACCGGCCATCGAGAACATGAAGATGGCGAAGGCCGCAGCGAGGCCCTTGCGCGATTGCGACAGGCCAGCGAGGCTGGCGATCGTCTCGACCGGCTTGCCGTCGGCATCGCGCATCTGGAGGATGCAGGCGAAGGCACCGATCGTCATGATGACGTAGATCGCCATATAGCTCATCGTCGCGGCGACACCGGCCGGCGTTCCGGCGGCAAGGCCAATGAGCGCAAAGCCGACATTGTTGATGGAGGAATAGGCCATCAGACGCTTGATATTGCTCTGGCCGATGGCGGCGACCGCGCCAAAGATGATCGACGCGAGCGCCACGAAGATCACGATCTGCTGCCAATCCAAACCGGCCGGGCCAAGCGCCTCGATCGCGACGCGCACGGTCAGGGCGATGGCCGCGACCTTGGGCGCGCTGGCGAAGAAGGTCGTGACCGGCGTAGGCGCGCCTTCATAGACGTCGGGCGTCCACATGTGGAACGGCACGGCGCTGATCTTGAAAGCGAGGCCCGCCAGCACGAACACCAAGCCGAACAACGCCCCCTTGCTCACGCCGCCACCCAGCGCGACGGCGATGCCGTCGAAGGTGGTGCTGCCGGTGAAGCCATAGAGCAGCGAGATGCCATAGAGCAGGATGCCGCTGGCGAGCGAACCCAGCACGAAATATTTGAGGCCCGCTTCGGACGACCGCCCATCCTGCCGCATGAAGCTGGCGAGGACATAGGAGGCCAGGCTGTTCATTTCGAGGCCGATATAGAGCGTCAGCATATCGCCCGCCGACACCATCATGCCCATGCCGATCGACGCAAAGACGATGAGGATCGGATATTCCGGGCGCAGCGCGCCATCGGTCGAAAAGAAGCGGGGTGCAAGCAGGATCGCGGCGGCGGCCGCGCCGTAGATCAACGCCTTGGCATAGACCGAGAAAGCATCCGCCCGATATAGCCCGTCAAAGGCGTCAGGCCCGTGCGCCAGCGAGCAGAAGAGCGCAATGCCACCGCCGATCAGGGTCACGACCGACAGGCTGCCGACAAGGCGGGCCGTGCCGTCGCCACCAAAAGCCGCAACCATCAACAGGATGAGGCCGCCAATGGTGAGTACGAGTTCCGGCATGACCGCCAGAAGGGAAGTATATTCAAACATCAGTGCGCCTCCCCCGACGCTGAATGAGAGGGCGCAGCGACGTCTTCATGATGAGCCGCGTCCGCCGACTTGGGCGCGCCCAGCTTGATCTGAGCATCGCCTGTCGGTGCGGCGGGCGCGAGGCGGGCTTCAAGAGCGACGATGTCAGGACGCATCGGTGCCAAGAAGCTTTCCGGATAGATGCCCATCCACAATACGACGGCAGCGATGGGTGCGAGCAGCCACAATTCGCGCGCCGACAGGTCGGGCATGGCGGCCGCATCGGCATTGATCTGCTCACCATAGCAAATGCGACGGTAGAGATAGAGCATGTAGGCAGCGCCCAGGATGATGCCCGTCGTGCAGACCAGCGCGACCCAGGTCGATGCCTGATAAATGCCCATCAGTGCCAGAAATTCGCCGACGAAGTTGGACGTGCCCGGCAGACCGACCGACGCCATGGTGAAGAAGAGGAACAGGAGCGCATAGCGTGGCATGTTGATCGACAGACCACCATAACGCGCAATCTCACGGGTATGCAGACGGTCGTAGATGACGCCGACGCACAGGAACAGCGCGCCCGCGACCAGGCCATGGCCCAGCATGACCATCATCGCGCCTTCGATACCCGCCTGATTAAAGGCGAACAGGCCGACGGTGACGATCGCCATATGCGCGACCGACGAGTAAGCGATGAGCTTCTTCATGTCCGACTGCACCAGCGCGACCAGCGAAGTGTAAACCACCGCCACCATCGACAGGCCCCAGACCAACGGCGCGAGTTGCGCCGAGGCTTCGGGGAACATCGGCAGCGAGAAGCGGATGAAACCATAACCGCCCATCTTCAGCAGCACACCCGCCAGGATGACGGAGCCTGCGGTCGGCGCCTGGACGTGCGCGTCGGGCAGCCAGGTGTGGACCGGCCACATCGGCATCTTGACCGCGAAGCTGGCGAAGAATGCGAGGAACAGCCAGGTCTGGACCGTCGGATCGAAATTATAGGCCATCAGCGCCGGGATTTCGGTCGTCCCTGCCTCATGCACCATCCACATCATCGCGATCAGCATCAGGACCGAGCCGAGCAGCGTATAGAGGAAGAATTTGTAGCTGGCGTAGATGCGATCCGCACCGCCCCAGATGCCGATGATGAGATACATCGGGATGAGGCCGGCTTCGAACATGATGTAGAAGAGGTAGAGATCCTGCGCCGCGAAGACGCCGATCATCAGCACCTCCATGAACAGGAAGGCCGCCATATATTCGCCGACGCGCTTTTCGATCGCGCGCCAGCTTGCGCCGATGCAGATCGGCATCAGGAAGACGGTCAGCGCGATCAGCATCAGCGCGATGCCGTCAATACCCAGCGCCCAGGCGAATTTGCCGAAAATCGGCGCATATTCCTGGAACTGCCACTGCGCGCCGCTGCCCGACTGGTCGAAATTCGCCCACAGAGCCATGCCCAGCACGAAATCAATCAGGGTCGCGATCAGCGCGATCCAGCGCGCGCTGTTCGCGCCCACGAACAGACAGGCGATGGCCCCCGCCATCGGCACTGCCATCATCAGGGAAAGGATGGGGAAGCCGTCCATTATCGTGTCATCGCCCAGGTTGCGGCAGCGGCGAGGCCAATCAGCATCACCAGCGCGTAGGTGTAAAGATAGCCGGACTGGAGCCGACGGGTCACTTTATTGCCCTGCACGACCAAGGCAGCCAGACCATTAGGTCCGAAGCGGTCGATGAAACCAACGTCACCGAACTTCCAGAAGAAGCGACCGATAGCGAAGGCAGGCTTGACGAAGAGCAGATTGTAAAGCTCGTCGAAATACCATTTGTTGAGCAGGAAGGTGTAGAGGACGCCGAACTGAGCCACGAAGCGCTGCGGCCAGTCGGTATATTTCACATAGGCGAGCCATGCGATCGCAAGACCGGTCAGCATCACCGTGAAGGGCGAGAATTTGACCCAGGTCGGCACTTCATGCGCGGCGTGCATCAGATGGCTGTCGAACGCCAGCGACCCTTGCCAGAAAGCGATGCCGCCTTCCGATCCGATGAACTGATCATGGAAGACAAGGCCCGCGAACACCGCGCCGATGCTCAGCACGATCAACGGCACCAGCATGACCCAGGGGCTTTCATGCGGATGATAGCCGCCCGTGCCTGTCGCCATATGAGCGGGCGCGGTTTCATGGCCATGCGGGTCGTGACCGGCATGTTCCTGCGCCGGTGCATTGGCCTCTTCGGAGCCATGGCCGTGCGTGGCATGATCGTCATGGCCGTGGCCGTGCGCGTCATGCAACGCATGCTGGATATGCTCCGACGCGGCCCAGCGCGGCTTGCCGAAGAAGGTCAGGAACACCAGACGCCAGCTGTAGAAGCTGGTGAGCAGCGCGGCGAACACGCCGACCAGGAACGCCCCGGTGCCAGCCCCACCAGCGGCATAAGCCGCTTCGAGAATGCCGTCCTTCGAATAGAAGCCCGCAAACCCGATGCCGATGATCGGCAGGCCAACGCCCGTGATGGCGAGCGTGCCGAGCGTCATCGTCCAGAAGGTGATGGGGATGCTTTTGCGCAGGCCGCCATAATAGCGCATATCCTGCTCATGGTGCATCGCATGGATGACCGAGCCAGCGCCCAGGAACAGCAGCGCCTTGAAGAAGGCGTGGGTGAAGAGGTGGAACATCGCCGCGCCATAAGCGCCGACGCCCGCTGCAAAGAACATATAGCCCAACTGCGAACAGGTCGAATAGGCGATGACGCGCTTGATGTCGGTCTGCACCGTGCCGACGGTCGCCGCGAACAGACAGGTCGCCGCGCCGACATAGGTGACGACGGTCAGCGCCGTTTCCGAGGTTTCGAACATCGGCGAGAGGCGGCACACCATGAACACGCCCGCCGTCACCATGGTCGCGGCGTGGATCAGCGCCGACACAGGAGTCGGGCCTTCCATCGCGTCCGGCAACCAGGTGTGCAGGCCAAGCTGCGCCGACTTGCCCATCGCGCCGATGAACAGCAGCAGGCACAGCACGGTCATCGTGTCGAACCGCGCGCCAAGGAAGCCGATGGTGGAACCCGCCATCGACGGGGCCATTTCCAGGATTTCAGGGATCGAGATGGTGTTGAACACCAGATAGGTGCCGAAGATGCCCATCATGAAGCCAAGATCGCCGACGCGGTTGACGACGAACGCCTTGATCGCGGCGGCATTGGCGCTGGGCTTGCGGAACCAGAAACCGATGAGGAGATAGGATGCAAGGCCCACCCCTTCCCAACCGAAGAACATCTGCAGCAGATTGTTCGCGGTCACGAGCATCAGCATCGCGAAGGTAAAAAGCGAGAGATAGGCGAAGAAGCGCGGCTGATCCGGCTCTTCATCCATATAGCCCCAGCTATAGAGGTGAACGAGGCTCGACACGCTGGTGATGACCACCAGCATGACCGCGGTCATCGTGTCGACCCGCAGCGCCCATTGCGCGTCGAAGCTGCCCGACTGAATCCAGGTGAAGAGCGGCGCGACATAAGCCTCGCCATTGCCCATCACGAACGGGATGAAGATCGACCAGCTCATCGCGCAAATGGCAAAGAGCGCGCCGGTGGTGATGATCTTGGCAGGCAGCTTGCCGAGGGCCTTGTTACCAAGACCGGCAATGATGGCTGCGAGCAGCGGAAGAAGGACGATAAGCTGGATCATGTCTGTAAGGCTCAGCCCTTCATCCGGTTGACATCATCGACGGCGATGGAGCCGCGACCACGGAAGTAAATGACGAGGATGGCAAGGCCGATGGCCCCCTCACCCGCCGCGACGGTCAGCACGAACATGCTGAACACCTGCCCCACCATGTCGTTCAGGAATACGCTGAACGCGACGAGGTTGATGTTCACGCTCAGGAGGATCAGCTCGATCGCCATCAGGATGATGATGATGTTCTTGCGGTTGATGAAGATGCCCAGCACCCCGATCACGAACACAATGGCGCTGACCACCAGATAATGTTGAAGGCCGATCACAGCTCCACCCCCTGCCCGATGGGCTGATTGATATTGCGGACTGCATCCTGTGGACGACGACGGTTCTGCTTGCTGATATTCTGGCCCTTCACGCCGCCACGGGCGCGGTGGGTCAGGACGATCGCGCCGATCATGGCGACCAGCAGAACGACGCCCGCCGCTTCGAACAGGAAGATGTAGCGCGTATAGAGCAAGATCCCGACCGCCTTGATATTCGAAATATCCGGGTCAGTCGGCGCCGCACGCTGGGCCAGCTCAACCGGCCCGGCGCTCCACAGGCCAATGCCCAGGATGATTTCGGCCAGCAAAACGAGCGCGACCAGCAGGCCGAAGGGCAGATAGCTGACGAACCCGGCGCGCAATTCGGCAAAGTCGATGTCGAGCATCATGACCACGAAGAGGAACAGCACCGCGACCGCACCGACATAGACGATGACGAGCAGCATCGCGATGAATTCGGCACCGATCAGGATCAGCAGCCCTGCCGCATTGAAGAAGGCCAGGATCAGCCACAGCACCGAATGGACCGGGTTGCGCGACAGGATGGTCATCGCGGCGCTGCCGACCACCATGAGGGCGAACAGGTAAAAGGCTAGGACGTGGATCAATGGATGGCCCCCGGAAACCGTTCGGGCTGAGCGAAGTCGCAGTCTTCCACTGAACGAAGTGAAGTGACTTCGCGACGCTCAGTCGAACCCTTCGACAGGCTCAGGGCGAACGGGTTTGAGTTAGACACGGCGCCCATTAGCGATAAGGCGCGTCGGCGGCAAGGTTCGCGGCAATCGCCCGTTCCCACTTGTCGCCATTTTCGAGAAGCTTCGCCTTGTCGTAGATCAGCTCCTCGCGGGTTTCGGTCGCAAACTCGAAATTCGGGCCTTCGACGACCGCGTCCACCGGACAGGCTTCCTGACAGAAACCGCAATAGATGCACTTGGTCATGTCGATGTCGTAGCGCGTCGTGCGGCGGCTGCCATCCTCGCGCGGCTGCGCTTCGATGGTGATCGCTTGCGCCGGGCACACTGCCTCGCACAGCTTGCACGCGATGCAGCGCTCTTCCCCATTGGGATAGCGACGCAGCGCATGTTCACCCCGGAACCGCGGCGAAATCGGGTTCTTCTCATAAGGGTAGTTGATGGTCGCCTTGGGCTTGAAAAAATATTTCAAGGTCAGGGCGTGCGCCTTCACAAACTCCCAGAGGGTGAAGCTCTTGATATAATATGCGAGGCTCATAGGGCGCCTCCATAGCGCGTCAGCATGAGGAAGCCCGACACCAGGAAGATGAAGACGAGCGACACGGGCAGGAAGATTTTCCAACCCAATCGCATCAACTGGTCATACCGGAAGCGGGGCACCGTCGCCTTCACCCAGGAGAAGACGAAGAAGAAGAAGAGGATTTTGGCGAACAGCCAGAGGATGCCGGGCACATAATAGAGCGGTGCCCAGTCGAAGGGCGGCAGATAGCCACCCCAAAAGAGAATGGCGTTGAGCGCGCACATGAGAATGACGTTGGCATATTCGCCAAGCCAATAGAGCGCGAATGACATGGACGAATATTCGGTCTGATAGCCCGCAACCAACTCGCTTTCCGCTTCGGTCAGATCGAAGGGCGCGCGCGCGGTTTCAGCCAGCGCCGAGATCAGGAACATGACCGCCATCGGGAAAAGCAGCGGATTGAAGCCGTTGCCGTTCAGGAAGCCATAATAGCCCTTCTGGCTTTCGACGATGGCGCTCAGGTTGAAGCTGCCCGCCCACAATACCACCGTGACGATGGTAAAGCCGATCGAGACTTCATAGCTGATCATCTGCGCGCTGGCGCGGATCGCGGAATAGAAGGGATATTTGGAGTTGGAGGCCCAACCCGCCAAAATGATCCCGTACACGCCAAGCGAACTGATCGCCAAAATGTAGAGCAGGCCGACATTGATGTCCGCCAGCACGACGCCGACATCGAACGGCACCACGGCCCAGGCCATCAGCGCCACGGTGAAGGTGATGATCGGCGCGATCAGGAACAAGGCCTTGTTCGACGCCGACGGGATGATGGTTTCCTGCAGGAAGACTTTGAGGCCGTCCGCGAAGGATTGCAGCAGCCCGAACGGGCCGACCACGTTGGGACCACGGCGCAACGCCATCGCCGCCCAGATCTTGCGGTCGGCATAGATGATCATCGCGACGGCCAGCATCAGCGGCAGGGCGATGACGAGGATGCCGATGATGGTCGACAGCAGCCAGGCACCCTCGAACGGCATGCCCAGATTTTGGAAGAAAGCGGTCATTATTCCGTATCCCCCTTCCCGTTCGCTTCGAGCAGCTTCGAGCGAAGTCGAGAAGCGTCAGTCGAGAAGTCCGCGCGCAGTTCTCGACAAGCTCGAACCGAACGGATGTGAGCGCGTGGCGCTGAAAAAGTCATTCCGCCGCCTCCGCAAATTCGACGCCATGGACCAGTTCGGCCGAGCATTGCTGCATCGTCGGGCTAGCGCGGCAGATGGCGTTGGTGAGGTAGAAGTCCTTGATCGGCGAACCGAACTCGCCGGTCGCGCCGGTCGGCAGCGACGGCATGGACCAGCCATAATCGGCGAGACCCTCGACACCCAGAGCCGGCACGGCCTTGGCCATTTCCGCCCGCAGCGCATCGAAACTGTCGAACGGCAGCTTGACGCCCATCACGTCGGACAGGGCGCGCAGGATCGACCAGTCCTCGCGGGCGTCGCCCGGCGCGAACACGGCCTTTTCGCCGCGCTGCACCCGGCCTTCCAGATTGACATAGGTGCCTGCCTTTTCGGCATAGCTGGCACCCGGCAGGATCACGTCGGCGGCATGCGCACCCTTGTCGCCATGATGGCCGACATAGACTTTGAAGCTATCAGGGAACGCGGCATAATCGACTTCGTCCGCGCCCAGCGCGAAGAGCAGCTTCGGCTTGGCCGCCGCGATCGCCTTGATCCCGCCCGCGGTGGCGAAGCCGAGCATCAGCCCGCCCATGCGCGATGCCGCGAAATGCAGGACATTATAACCGTTCCAGCCCTCTTTCACGAGGCCCAGCGTCTCGACCAGCGCCAGCGTGTCGCCATGCGCGCCGTCCTTGGCCAGCACGCCCCCACCCACGATCATCGCGGGCCGCGCCGCCTTGCCAAATGCCTCGACCACCGCTTCCGGCAGCTTGGCGAGCAACGACGCATCGTTACCCAGCCATTCGACCTTATAGGTCAGGTCGACTTCGGGGCCGATGGCAAAAACCTTCGCGCCCTTTCTGATCGCCTTGCGGATGCGGGTGTTCACCAGCGGCGCTTCCCAGCGCAGATTGGTGCCGACCAGCAGGATGGCATCCGCCGTCTCGATGCCGTTCAAGGTCGTATTGAAATTCACCGCGCTCAGCGAGGAGACATCATAGGCGAGGCCCGTCTGACGCCCTTCGAGCATCGTGCCGCCCAGCTTTTCAACCAGAAGCTTGCCCGCGAACATCGTCTCGCAATCAAGCAGGTCGCCCGCGATCGCCGCTACGCTGCCACCATGCGGCACCGCCGCGATCGCTGCGAATGCTTCGGCCCAGGTCGCAGGCACCAGCTTGCCGTCCTTGCGGACATAGGGCTTGTCGAGGCGCTTGCGGACCAGACCATCGACATTGTGCCGGGTCTTGTCCGACGCCCATTCCTCATTCACGTCGTCATTGATGCGCGGCACCGCGCGCAGCACCTGACGGCCCCGACTGTCGAGGCGGATGTTGGTGCCGACCGCATCCATTACGTCGATGGCGTGGGTCTTCTTCAATTCCCAGGGCCGCGCTTCGAAGGCATAGGGCTTGCTCGTCAGCGCGCCGACCGGGCAGAGATCGACCACATTGCCGGACAGCTCGCTCTTGGCGGCATGTTCCAGATAGGTGGTGATCTGCATATTTTCGCCGCGATAGATGGCGCCGATTTCCGGCACGCCAGCCACTTCCTCGGCAAAGCGCACGCAGCGGGTGCATTGGATGCAGCGGGTCATGACCGTTTTCACGATCGGCCCCATATTCTTCTCGGTCACCGCGCGCTTGTTTTCGTCATAGCGCGACGCGCCGCGCCCATAGGCAACCGACTGGTCCTGCAAATCGCATTCGCCACCCTGATCGCAGATCGGGCAATCGAGCGGATGGTTGATGAGGAGAAACTCCATCACCCCTTCGCGCGCCTTCTTGACCATTTCGCTATCGGTGCGGATGTCCTGCCCCTCGGCAGCGGGCAGCGCGCACGATGCCTGAGGCTTGGGCGGGCCGGGCTTCACTTCAACCAGGCACATGCGGCAATTGCCCGCAATGGATAGCCGCTCATGATAGCAAAAGCGCGGAATTTCCTTCCCCGCCAGCTCACACGCCTGGAGGACAGTCGCGCCCGCCGGGACTTCCAGTTCTACGCCGTCTACTTTGACTTTAGGCATTAGTGCGTAGTCCTTGCATAACGCGCCCACATGCCGTCAGCGACAAGCGCACGGATGGTCAGGGGAGTCATCTTGAAAGTTTGGCCTTGCGTCATACAACTGCCGAGGGTCGGAGCCAGTGCGATCGCAGCAGAACGTTCATCGCTCGAACCCGGAGGTGTCCGTAAAAGAGCATCTGCCTTTTCCGCCTCGGTAAAAGTCAAGCAATCCACTAAAGCCGCCATCCCATCAACTGTAGCCGCGCTAACTGCGTCTTTCGAATGAAATCTCGGAAGACTTTTCTCTGCATTGCCGGACAACACAGGCGGCCTCTTATGCGAAGCGAGGTAAGCCTCTTCCGCCATCATAGAGCGAAACCGCGTCGCACTAATACGCGACTGCATCGTTCTGCCTGCTCCGCTAGCAATTCCGAGACATTCCTCAACCCGATACATTTTGGCGAGCTTCGCCTGCTCCATTCTATCGGGCTTATCCTCTCGAAAAATGACACCCAATTGAACATCGGTATCGATTTCCAAGGCATTAGAATTTGCCAGCATTTCCCAAACTGCGTCTTTATTCCTACGGTAGACGCAACGCGCGAATTCCTTGTCAATCTGCCCTGCATGGTCCGCATCTAACGGTTTGAACCGCTGCCTGTCACGCGAGCCTGTCTGAAATTCCCCATCGACCCTTTGCGTCAGGGCAGAAGTCGGCGAACTCACTATTAGCGACACACAAATGCTGGCCGCAGCAACTCGCCTCATCCTGTATGAAGATGACGCTCTCACTCCGCGGCCTCCATCACGGGCGCGCCGCGCTCGTTGATCCGCCGCTCGATTTCAGGCCGGAAATGCTTGATCAGACCCTGGATCGGCCAGGCCGCCGCGTCGCCGAGCGCGCAGATGGTGTGGCCTTCGACCTGCTTGGTGACCTGATGCAGCATGTCGATTTCGGACAGTTCCGCTTCGCCGGTGCGCAGCCGTTCCATCACGCGCCACATCCAGCCCGTGCCTTCGCGGCAGGGGGTGCATTGGCCGCAGCTTTCATGCTTGTAGAAATAGGACAGCCGCGAAATGGCGCGGACGATGTCGGTGGACTTGTCCATGACGATGACGGCGGCGGTGCCGAGGCCGGAACCGAGCGCCTTCAAACCGTCGAAGTCCATCGGCGCGTCCATGATTTCGCGCGCCGGGACCAGGGGGACCGAGGAGCCGCCGGGGATGACCGCCAGCAGATTGTCCCAGCCGCCGCGAATGCCGCCGCAGTGGCGGTCGATCAGTTCGCGGAACGGGATCGACATCGATTCTTCGACCACGCAGGGCTTGTTCACATGGCCGCTGATCTGGAACAGCTTGGTGCCGCGATTGCCTTCGCGCCCGAAGCGGTTGAACCAAGCCGCGCCGCGCCGCAGGATCGTCGGCGTCACCGCGATGCTCTCGACATTGTTGACCGTGGTGGGGCAGCCATAGAGGCCCGCGCCCGCCGGGAAAGGCGGCTTGAGACGCGGCTGGCCCTTCTTGCCTTCCAGGCTTTCGATCTGCGCGGTTTCCTCGCCGCAGATATAGGCGCCCGCGCCGCGATGGACGAAGACGTCGAAATCATAGCCGGACCCGCAGGCATTTTTGCCGATGAAGCCCTTGGCATAGGCCTGCTCGACCGCCGCGAACAGCACCTTGGCTTCGTAGATGAACTCGCCACGGATGTAGATATAGGCGGCGCGCGCGCGCATCGCGAACCCGGCGATCAGCGCGCCTTCGATCAGCTTGTGCGGATCGTGGCGGACGATTTCGCGGTCCTTGCAGCTACCCGGCTCGGATTCGTCGGCATTGATGACCAGGAAGCTTGGACGACCATCCTTGCTTTCCTTGGGCATGAAGCTCCACTTCATGCCGGTCGGGAAGCCCGCGCCGCCACGGCCGCGCAGGTTCGACGCCTTGATGATGTCGATGATCGCGTCCTGGCCCAGGCTCAGCAGATCCTTGGTATTGTCCCAATCGCCGCGTTTCATCGCCGCGTCGATGGCCCAATCCTGGAACCCATGGACGTTGGTGAAGATGCGGTCCTTGTCCTCCAGCGGGCCGACAAACGGCGGCGGCGGAGGCGGCGCAACAGGGGCGGTGTCGTCGGCCATCAGCGGCCCTTTCCGATCAGTTTTTCAGCCACGAAATATGCGACAACGGCGAGGCCCAGCCCGATAACCAGCCCCAGCACCGCGCCGATGATCTTGAGCGCGAACACGAAGACGATGAGGCCCAGGATGATGGCGACGAGGGCGCTCATGCGGCGGCCCCCGATACACTACATCCGTTCGTGTCGAGCGAAGTCGAGACACGCCCGCGCAGCGCTGACCGCTTCTCGACTACGCTCGAAGCGAACGGGGTTGGGTGGATTGCTTTCACGCCCACTCCCCCCGATAATCATGATTTTCAGCGATCATGTCCTTCAACGCGGTCGGGCCACCCTCCGGGCAGCTCGTCTGCCGCTCGATCTGCGGACCGATCTTGGGTTGCCCGCCAGCGGCCAGCGTTTCCAGCACCGCGCTCATGCTGTCATAGGTCAGGTCTTCGAAATTATCGTCGTTGATCTGGACCATCGGCGCATTGGCGCAGGCACCCAGGCATTCGACTTCGGTCAGCGTGAACAGGCCGTCGGGTGTGGTCGCGCCCTTGACCAGACCCTTATTCTTGCACGCCGCGAACACATCGTCGGAGCCGCGCAACATGCAGGGCGTCGTGCCGCACACCTGCACATGATAGCGGCCGACGGGCGCGAGGTTGTACATCGTATAGAAGGTCGCGACTTCGTAGACGCGCATGTACGGCATATCGAGCTGGTCGCCGATAAACTCCATCACCGGCACGGGCAGCCAGCCTTGCGTCTGCGTTTCCGCACCGACCTGCCGCTGGGCGAGATCGAGCAGCGGCATGACCGCCGACTGCTGGCGACCGGCGGGGTAGCGGGCGATGATGGTCTTCACCTGCTCGGCATTCTCCGCCGTCCACGCGAAATTGCCCCAGCGGGCGCGGGTTTCGGTTTCGTCGGGAATATGGGGTGCGTCAGCCATTAGCGATGTTCCGAAATATTCAGCCGCTGCTCGATGCGTTCCACCCGGTCGGTGACACGATCGAGACGGCTGTTGACGCCAGAAATGGCGATGATGGATGAACCAAGATGTTCCTCTACCATCGTCATCCGGCCCTTAATGTCCCGCATATCGAACTTCAGTTCGGACATGTCGGCCTGCATCTGCTGAAGAACCGAAAAGATGAGTTCGTTGGTCACATTCTCGCTCACCGATCACACTCCCCGAACACGATGTCCATCGAGCCGAGAATGGCGGTGATGTCGGCGAGCATATGGCCCTTCGCCATGAAGTCCATTGCCTGCAAATGGCTGAACGCGGTCGGGCGGATCTTGCAGCGATAGGGCTTGTTGGAGCCGTCCGCGACCAGATAGACGCCGAACTCGCCCTTGGGGCTTTCGGTCGCGACATAGACTTCGCCAGCCGGAACGTGGAAGCCTTCGGTATAGAGTTTGAAGTGATGGATCAGCGCTTCCATCGACCGCTTCATTTCACCGCGCTTGGGCGGCGACACCTTACGGTCGAAGCTGGCGATCGGGCCTTCGGGCATGTCCTGCAGACATTGCTTCATGATGCGCGCGGACTGGCGCACTTCCTCGACCCGGACCATGAAACGGTCATAACAGTCATAATTGGTGCCGACCGGCACGTCGAAATCGACGCGATCATAGACATCATAGGGCTGCGCCTTGCGGATATCCCACGCAATGCCGGAGCCGCGCAGCATCGGGCCGGAAAAGCCCCACTTCAGCGCATCTTCCTTGGACACGACGGCGATATCGACATTGCGCTGCTTGAAGATGCGGTTGTCCGCGACCAGGCTGACCGCGTCCTCGAACAGGCGCGGCATACGGTTGTCGAGCCAATCGCCAATGTCGGTAAGCAGCTTGAGCGGCACGTCCTGATGCACACCACCCGGCCGGAAATAGGCGCTGTGCATCCGCGCGCCCGAAGCGCGCTCGAAGAAGTTGAGGCAATCCTCGCGAATCTCAAACATCCACAGGTTCGGCGTCATCGCGCCGACGTCCATCACATGCGACCCAAGATTGAGCATATGATTGCAGATGCGCGTGAGTTCCGCGAAGAACACGCGCAGATATTGCGCGCGCAGCGGCACTTCGAGGTTCAGCAGCTTTTCGATCGCCAGCACATAGCTATGCTCCATGCCGAGCGGCGAGCAATAATCGAGCCGATCGAAATAGGGCAAAGCCTGGAGATAGGTCTTATATTCGATCAGTTTTTCGGTGCCGCGATGCAGCAGCCCGACATGCGGATCGCACCGTTCGACGATCTCGCCTTCCAGCTCCATGACGAGGCGCAACACGCCGTGCGCCGCAGGATGCTGCGGGCCGAAATTGATCGTGTAATTCTGGATTTCCGTGTCGCCATAGGTCGGATCGGCGGCGTCCGTGTGGTGGTCCAGCTTTTCGAGATAATCAGCCATTACGCCTTGTCCTCCGGCTTGGCCACGCCTTCGCCTTCATCGGTCGCCGAAGCCGCCTTGGTCGGCGCATCGGCGGACTTGGTTTCCGCCGCCTTGTTCGCCGCTTCACCCGCGCCGGTGTCGGACTTTTTCTCGGTGGTCTTGGGCGTCGAGGCCACGGCATCGCCCTTGGGCGCAGCAGGTGGCGGCGGCGGCGCAGCAGCCGGGGTCGGCGCGCTAGGCGCCTGCGGCGCCTTCTCGTCGCCGGGCAGGATATATTCGGCGCCTTCCCACGGCGACATGAAGTCGAAGCTGCGGAAATCCTGCGCCAGCTTCACCGGCTCATAGACGACGCGCTTGTCCTCCTCGGAATAGCGCAGTTCAACATAGCCGGTCAGCGGGAAGTCCTTGCGCTGCGGATAGCCCTTGAACCCGTAATCGGTCAGGATGCGGCGCAGATCGGTATTGCCGTCGAACACGACGCCATACATGTCGAACACTTCGCGCTCCAGCCAGCCGGCAACCGGCCAGAGATGCGTGACGGTCGGCACCGGCATATCCTCGTCGGTCGACACCTTGATGCGGATGCGATGATTCCGGGTGACCGACAGAAGATGATAGGCCACCTCGAACCGTTCGGCCCGTTCGGGATAATCTATCCCGGCGACTTCCATAAGCTGCTGATACTGCGCCTGATCGCGCAGCAGCGTCATCGCCTGCGCCAGCGCGTCGCGCTGCACGGTGAAGGTCAGTTCATCGGCATGATCGACGGTTTCGATCAGCATCGAACCCAACAGGGTCTCGATTTCCTGCGCGATCCCATCAATGGTCGCGATCCGGGGTGCGGAATGGCCCATTACAGACCTCCGTTCGTATCGAGCGCAGTCGAGATACGCTCGCACTGTGCCAGAAACAGGTTTCTCGACTTCGCTCGAAACGAACGGTGAAAAAGAGACGTCATGCCTGTCATTACCGTTCAATCGTCCCGATCCGGCGGATCTTCCGCTGCAACTGCATCACGCCATAAAGCAACGCTTCGGCAGTCGGCGGGCAACCCGGCACATAGATGTCGACCGGCACGATCCGGTCGCACCCGCGCACTACAGAATAGCTGTAATGATAATAGCCCCCGCCATTGGCGCAGGACCCCATGGAAATGACATATTTCGGTTCAGACATCTGATCGTAAACTTTGCGCAACGCAGGAGCCATCTTGTTGCACAGCGTTCCCGCGACGATCATCACGTCGCTCTGGCGCGGTGAGGCGCGCGGGGCTGCACCAAAACGCTCCATGTCGTAACGCGGCATGTTGACGTGGATCATCTCGACCGCGCAGCAGGCCAGGCCGAACGTCATCCACCACAGCGAGCCGGTCCGCGCCCAGGTGAACAGATCCTCCGTCGAGGTCACGAGGAAGCCCTTGTCATTCACTTCGCTGTTGAGCGAGTTGAAGAAATCCTGATCGGGCTGAGTCCCGACGGGCGGCAAGGTGCCGGGCGCCGGGTTATAGAGTTCTACTCCCAATCGAGTGCTCCCTTCTTCCACGCATAAACGAGACCGAGCACCAGCTCCGCTATGAAAATCATCATCGTCGCCCAGCCGGCCCAGCCGATCTGGTCGAGGCTTACCGCCCAGGGAAACAGGAATGCCGCTTCAAGATCGAAGATGATGAAGAGGATCGCCACCAGATAGAAGCGCACGTCATACTGACTGCGCGGCTCCTCAAAAGCGGGAAAGCCGCATTCATATTCGCTGAGCTTGGCCGGGTCCGGCTTATGCGCGCCGGTCAGGCGACCGACCAGCATCGGCAGGAAAACGAACGTGCCGGACAGCAGCAAGGCGATCCCCAAAAAGAGCAGGATCGGCAGATATTGGGCAAGATCGACCAATGGTATCCCCTGGGCGAAAAGGTTGTGGGGGCGCTTTAGGCCTGCTGCATATGCGAAGCAAGGGGCCAAGGCCGTGAGAATGAATCGCAAAAAGGCCAAGTGCTTGAAGCGCTTGGCCTAGCTGCACCTTAGCGCAGGGCGTTTGCCACCAACTTGTGCAATTTGCTGTGGATGGCGTCATTGCCCGCAATCACTTCGCGGCGCTCGATCATCTGCTCGCCACCGCGAAAATCGCTGACGAAACCGCCCGCTTCGCGCACCAGCAGCATGCCGGCCGCGACGTCCCAGGGTTGCAGGCCGCTTTCCCAGAAACCATCATAGCGCCCCGACGCCACATGCGCGAGATCGAGCGAGGCCGCGCCAAAACGGCGGATACCCGCGATCGACGGCGCGACCGCGCCGAAAATACGCACCCACTGCCCCATGTCGCCATGGCCCATGAAGGGGATGCCGGTGGAGATGACGCAATCGGCCAGATCGCGGCGCGCGGAGACGCGCAGCCGCTGATCATGGCGCCAAGCACCGCGATTCTTCTCCGCCCAATAGCTTTCGTCGGTGAAGGGCTGGTAGATGAGGCCGGTCGTGATCTCGCGCTTGCCGCCGTAAAGCGGCTCCTCGACCGCGATCGAAATGGCGAAATGCGGGATGCCGTGCAGGAAATTGGTGGTGCCATCGAGCGGATCAATGATCCAGCGCGGCTTGGTCGGGTCGCCCTCGATCACGCCGCCTTCTTCGAGCAGGAAGCCCCAGTCGGGCCGGGCGCGCTGCAATTCCTCGACCAGCGTCTTTTCCGCTTGCTCGTCGGCCTTCGACACGAAGTCGGCCGGCCCCTTGCGGGACACCTGCAGATGCTCGACCTCGCCGAAGTCGCGGCGCAGCTTGCCGCCCGCCTTGCGTGCGGCGCGTTCCATGACGGTGAGAAGGCCTGAATGGGATGCCATTAACTTCGCTTTCGCTTTGACAGTTGAGCGCCGGTGGTCGAATCAATTTTAGATAACCAAGATCGCAAACCCCTTCCGCTAATCTCCCGCAGCAGCCAATCTGGAGGCCGTTGGTTAGTCAGCGTTGACAAGGCTGTTTCTGACGTGGAAACTTTTTCAAGCAATGGATACCAAATTACTCGAAAACTTCGTCTATTGAGTTCGACCCGGCTTACTATTTCATGCCGATATCCGCCCCCGGAAGACCAATTTTTATACCTTGGTGCCCGCTTGGATATCGGCATTGCAGCTTAGTCCGCGCGCTTTACATATTCGCGGGCGTACACATCGACGACGATGCGGGTGCCGCTGACGATATGCGGGGGGACCATGACGCGGACGCCATTGTCGAGGATCGCGGGCTTGTAGCTGGCCGAGGCGGTCTGCCCCTTGACCACGGCATCGGCTTCCACGACCGTCGCTTCGATGGTGTCGGGCAACTGCACCGAAATCGGCCGCTCCTCATACATTTCCAGCGTCACTTCCATGCCATCCTGCAGGAAGTCGGCGGCGTCGCCGAGCAGTTCCTTGGGCAGATTGATCTGCTCATAGGTCTCATTGTCCATGAAGACGAGCATATCGCCTTCGGCAAAGAGATACTGGAAATCCTTGGTATCGAGCCGGATGCGCTCGACGCTTTCCGCCGAACGGAAGCGCACGTTATTCTTGCGGCCGTCGATGAGATTCTTCAACTCCACCTGCATATAGGCACCGCCCTTGCCGGGCTGGGTGTGCTGAATCTTGACAGCGCGCCACAGGCCGCCCTCATATTCGATATTGTTGCCGGGACGAATGTCCACGCCGCTGATCTTCATGGGAAGAGCCTGCCTATATGTCCAAGAGTGAAAGAGCCGGCCTCGCGGGAGGCTGGGCGGCCGTTTACAGCGGGATGGTGCGAAGGGCAAGGGGGCGATCAGGGCGTGGCAAGCAACGGATAGGGATTGACCGGCTCACCGCCATGCCAGGGCGTGTCCGGGCTGGCGCGGTGGATGGCGAAATGGAGGTGCGGCGCGCCGGGGTCGGCATTGCCGGTGCTGCCCACGGTCGCAATGCGCTGCCCCCGTCGCACCATCTCCCCTTCGCGCAGACCCGGCGCATAACGATCAAGATGCGCGTAATAATAGAGCGTGAGGCCATCGGGCGCGCGCTGATAGACGGTCCGCCCGCCCTCCTCGCTCCAATGGATTTTGTCGATCCGGCCATCGGCAACGGCCAGCACGGCCCTGCCCCGCGCTGCCATAATATCGATAGCGTCGTGCGATCTTTCGCCCAAAGCGCGAGCTTGGGTGAAAGTATCGGTCAGCGCCGACGCGGGAACGCCTTCGACCGGGATCAGCAGCGCACCCGATGACGACTTGGCGACAGGTGCGTTGGCAGAAGATAGGGGCGCATCCGCTGGCACGATCTGCACGCAATAGTGCGCAAAGGCGACGCATAGCGCGACCGCCCCCGCGCCCCACAACCAACGACGCCACCTGAAGGTCGTCGGCATGGCCCTAAGCCTGAAACTTCGCCTTGGTGCCCGGCTTGACCATCTGCGCCAGCCGCGCCGCATCCCAATTGGTCAGCCGGACACAGCCATGGCTTTCGCTGCGGCCGATCGTCTGGGGTTCGGGCGTGCCGTGAATGCCATAATGATCCTTCGACAGGTCGATCCATACGACACCAACCGGGCCATTGGGGCCGGGTTTCAGCACCGCCTTCTCATCCTTCGCTCCGGCATCCCAGAAGAGCGCAGGGTTGTAATGATAGTCAGGGTTGCGGCTGACGCCCTTGATCGTCCATTCGCCGAGCGGCAGCGGATCATATTGCGACCCCATGGTGGCGGGGAACTGCGCGATCAGGCGGTTGTCGGCGGCATAGACTTTGAGCAGCCCTTCGGACTTGTCGACCACGACATGGTCGGCCTGCGGCTGATCCTTCGCGACGCCCAGGCTGGCGAGCGTCGCGCCCCAGCCGCGCTCATCGCCCTCGATCTGCGCGACCGGCTGATTCTCGATCGCGGGCACGCGGATGGTGGTCCCCGCCCCAACCTTGGTGTCCGGCGCATTGATCGACACGAGGAATTCGGGCGTGGTGTGGAAACGCTCGGCGAGCTTTTCGAGCAGGTTGCGATAGGTCAACGCCGGAAGCTCCGCCTTTTCCTTCATCCCCTTGGGCATGTCGAAAAATGGACCGCGCGCGAAGTCGGCCGGGATACGTACCAGCCAGGTGGTCGGCCGCGCCTCACCTTCCAGCAGCGCGAGTGCCGTCTTCTGGTCATAGTCACCCGTCACCGGCAGCTTGTTTGCCTCCTGAAAGCCGCTAACGGCCGCCTTGAACGACATGCCGTCCTTGCCATCGAGCACACCGGGCGAAAAGCCCCAGCGATCAAGCTGGACCTGCGCCTGGAATATGCGGTCGGCTTGCCAGGCATTCTGCTCCGGCACGACCTGAAAATCATAGGCCTCGTTCGCGGCGGTCGCGGCATTGCCAGGCGCAGCGGCGTTGGCCGTCGGCGCGCTGTCATTGGCATCGGTGACGGACACGTTGCAGGCGCTGCACAATAGCGCGGTCAGCAAGATGATGTGGCGCGGCAGCAAGCGGTGGTGGCTCAAGGCATTCTCTCCCAAACTATGGGCGAGCAACGCTTGATGGCGCGGAAAGCTGCGTCGGGCGGGAATTTGGGCCGACGTGGCTTAGCGTGGCGGCGGCGGCTTGCTCGCGAGGACGTCGGCAAAGGCGGCGACCCCTGCCTTCGGGCCTTCGGGATGATCCCATACCGCGCTACTGACCGCCAGGAAATCCGCGCCCGCCATCACCAGCGGCCCCGCATTATCCGCGGTCACGCCGCCGATCGCGACGCAGGGCAGTTCGAACAAAGTCGTCCACCAGCCCAGGATCGACGGTTCGGCGCGGTGCTGCGTTTCCTTGGTCGTGGTCGGGAAGAAGGCGCCGAAGGCGACATAGTCGGCCCCCGCCTCGCCCGCTTCCATCGCCAGATGACGGCTGTCATGGCACGTCACGCCGATCTGGACATTGGGGCCAAGCTGCTTGCGCGCATCGCGCGGGTCGCCATCTTCCTGCCCCAAATGGACGCCATCCGCACCCAGCCGCTTGGCAAGGCCAATGCTGTCGTTGACGATGAAGGCGACCTCATGCTCAGCGCAGATCGCTTGCAACGGCGGCGCGAGCGCGGCGATCGCATGGTCATCCAGCCCCTTGAGCCGCAGTTGGAACGCCGCAACCTTTCCGCCTTCCAGCGCTTGCGCCAGGCGCGGCGCGAAGTCCGCGTCGATCGCGGGCGGCGAAATCAGGTAAAGTTGGCAGGCGGGGCGAAAGCCCGTCTGAAACTGATCGGCGAAATGCGGATCGAGCGCCAGTTCTTCATCGGTAAAATCAGTCATGGCCGATGCCCTAACCGATCCCGCCGATCCGGGAAAGGGGGGCCGGGCAGGCGCAAGGCCCGCCCGGCCGATCCGGTTCAGGCCGTAACGGGCGTCTTGGCGACCGATGCACCGTGGATTTCGTCGATCGCTTCGCCCAGCGCGGCGTTGAATTCGTCATCGCTCATCTGGTGGCGCAGGTCGTTGAGCAACGCGCGACTGAAGCTGGCGATGATGCCGCGATTCTTGGCCAGCTCGACGCAGGCTTCGGGACGGGCAAAGCCACCCGACAGCGCAACGACGCGCAGCACGCGGGGATGATCGACCAGCGGATCGAACAGACCGGCCTTGGTCGGCAGCGACAATTTCAGCATCACCTGCTGGTCGTCCGGCAGCGCGTCGAGCGCCTTGACCAGTTCGTCGAGCAAGATCGCATCGGCTTCCGCGCGTTCGGGCGACTTGATGTTCACTTCCGGCTCGATGATCGGCATCAGGCCTGCGGCCAGAACCTGCTGGCCGGTTTCGAACTGCTGCTTGACCACGGCGGCGATGCCCTCGCGATTGGCGAGGTTGACAACCGAACGCTCCTTGGTGCCGAACACGCCCAGCGCCTTGGCGCGGTGCAGCAGGACGTCGAGATCGGGGTTCGGCTTCATCAACTGGACGCCATTGGCTTCGTCCTCCAGCCCCTTGTCGATCTTGATGAAGGGCACGACGCCCTTGTCGATCAGCGCCTGCGGGGTCAGCTTGCCATCGACGGTGCCGTCCATCGTGCGCTCGAACAGGATCGCGCCCAGCACCTTGTCGCCGGTGAACACGGGCGAGGTGATGATGCGGCTGCGCATCGCGTGGATCAGGCCGAACATTTCCTCGTCATTGGCCCAGGCACCCTCTTCGATGCCATAGCCCTTGAGCGCCTTGGGCGTCGATCCGCCGCTCTGGTCAAGCGCGGCGATGAAGCCCTCCCCATCGGCGATTTTCTGCTTCATGGTCTGATCCAGCATCTGCACATACCTTCTCTTGAGGCGCGCCGTCGATCTGGTCGCGCGTGAACATACGATCGACGGGCGCTCCATCGCCTGTCTGCCGGGCACAGCAATATCATTGAAATCCCCAGTCTTCGCGCTGTTAGCCAGTCCAATGCCGCACCGCAAGAAACAACGCACCTCGACTGTGTCACATTGCGTCCGGCCAGCAGGCCGCTATTGTTGCACGCTTGGGGCAAATGGGGGGCGACAATGATTGCATCGTGGCGACTGGCGGCGGCGATGGCCGGTGGGCTAGCAACGCTTTCATCCAACGGGGTGATGGCGCGGGAGAAGGTGGCGATAGACGCCCCTGCGCCGGACTTCGAACTGACGCTGATAGGCGGCGAAAAGGTCGCACTGGCGGATCTTAAGGGGCAAGTCGTGCTGCTGAATTTCTGGGCGACATGGTGCGTCCCGTGCCGCACCGAATTGCCGACACTCGACGCTTATTATTCGCTGCAAAAGAAGAATGGCCTGCGCGTCTTTGCGGTCACGACGCAGGATTCTGCGCCGCTGGGCCAGTTGAAAAAGCTGTTCGCCGTTCTGCGGATGCCATCGGCCAAGCGGATCAAGGGCCCCTATGGACCGCTGACCGGGGTGCCGACCAACTTCATCATCGATCGGTCTGGAACCGTGCGCTACGCCAAGGCGGGCGCGCTCGATCTCGATGCGCTTAACCGGCTGCTCGTGCCCCTGTTGCGCGAACCCGTCCCCGCCAGTTGAGCGGAACAGGAAGGCGCAGCGGCTGCGCCTTCCTCTCCTATGGTCAGGCCATCAGCGCCTTGACGCCGGGCAAGTCCTTGCCTTCCATCCATTCCAGGAAAGCGCCGCCCGCGGTCGAAACGAACGTGAAATCGGCCGCTACGCCCGCATGATTGAGCGCGGCAACGGTATCGCCGCCGCCTGCGACCGAGGTCAACTGGCCTTCCTTGGTCAATGCAGCCGCCGTCCGCGCCAGCGCGACCGTCGCGGTGTCGAACGGCGCGATCTCGAACGCGCCGAGCGGGCCGTTCCACACCAAGGTCCGGCAATTTTTCAGCACATCGGCCAGCGCCTCGACAGCGGCCGGGCCGACGTCGAGGATCATTTCATCCTCAGCGACTTCGTGGACGTTGCACGTCCGCACCGATGGCGGATTGGCGGCAAATTCCTTCGCCACCACCACATCATAGGGCAGATGGATGGTACAACCGGCCGCTTCCGCCTTGTCGAAAATGGCCTCCGCCGTGTCCGCCAGATCCTTCTCGCACAGCGACTTGCCGACATCGACCCCGCGCGCGTGGAGGAAAGTGTTAGCCATGCCGCCGCCGATGATCAGATGATCGACCTTGGTGACGAGATGATTGAGAACATCGAGCTTGGTCGAGACTTTCGCCCCGCCCACGACCGCCGCGACCGGCTTGACCGGGGTGCCGAGCGCCGCTTGCAACGCATCGAGTTCACGCTCCATCGCGCGCCCGGCAAAGGCGGGCAGCTTGTGCGCGATGCCCTCGGTCGAAACATGGGCGCGGTGCGCGGCGGAGAAGGCGTCGTTGACATAGAGGTCGGCGATCGCCGCCATCGCGTCGGCCAGCGCCGGATCATTCTGTTCTTCACCCGCATGGAAGCGGGTATTTTCCAGGATCGCAATGTCGCCGGGGCGCATCACCGCAATGCCGTCCACCGCTGCCTGGCCGGCGCAATCGGGGATGAACTGCACTTCGCGGCCCAGCACCTGGCTCAAGGGCCGAGTGATCTTCGACAGCGAAAATTCGGGGTTTTTCTGACCCTTGGGACGGCCGAAATGGGCGAGGATCAGCACCTTCGCGCCGCGATCGGCCAGTTCCAGCACGGTCGGCATCGCCGAACGCAGGCGTGTGTCATCGCTGACCGACCCTTCATGCATCGGCACGTTAAGGTCTTCGCGCACCAACACGGCCTTGCCGCTGATGTCGCCCATATCATCGAGAGTCTTGAACGGCTTGGTCATTCAGGTTTTCCTATATTCCCAATCCGTTCGGGCTGAGCCTGTCGAAGCCTCTTTCTTCTGAGAAGGAAGGCCCTTCGACAGGCTCAGGGCGAACGGAGGTTAGTCCGTTCTGTATCTTACAGGAACTTCGCCACCACGCCGCTGGTGTCGATCATACGGTTGGAGAAGCCCCATTCATTGTCGTACCAGCTCAGCACCCGAACCAGCGTGCCGTCGATGACGGCGGTTTCCAGGCTGTCGACGGTCGAACTGCGCGGATCGCCATTATAGTCGATCGAGACCAGAGGCTCGTCGGAATAGCCCAGCACACCCTTGAGCGGTCCGACTTCCGAAGCGGCCTTGAGCAGCGCGTTGACTTCCTCGACGCTGGTCGCGCGCTTGGCGTCGAACTTGAGGTCGACAACCGACACGTTCGGGGTCGGCACGCGAACCGACGAGCCATCCAGCTTGCCCTTCAGTTCGGGCATAACCTCGCCCACCGCACGGGCAGCGCCAGTGGTGGTCGGGATCATTGAGAGGGCAGCGGCGCGGGCGCGGCGCATATCCTTGTGGATCTGGTCCAGCGTGTTCTGGTCGTTGGTATAGCTGTGGATCGTCGTCATGAAACCGCGCTCGATGCCGATCGCATCGTGCAGCACCTTGGCGAGCGGGGCCAGGCAGTTGGTGGTGCAACTGGCGTTCGAAATCACGATATCGTCAGCGGTCAGCGCGTCATGATTGACGCCGAACACGATCGTCTTGTCGACGCCCGTGGCAGGCGCGGAAATGATGACGCGCTTGGCACCGGCGGTCAGGTGGGCGCTGGCCTTGCCCTTGTCGGCGAAGATGCCCGTGCATTCGAGCGCGATCTCGACGCCCTGTGCGGCGTGGGGCAGATTGGCGGGGTCGCGTTCGGCGGTGACGGCGATGCGCTTGCCGTCGATGACCAGAAAGTCGCCATCGACGCTGACGTCACCCTGCCAATTGCCATGGACCGAATCGCGCTTGAACAGCAGGGCGTTGGCCTTGGCATCGCCCAGATCGTTGATGCTGACCAGTTCCAGGTCATGGTCGGTGCGCGAGAGGATGGCGCGCGCCACCAGGCGGCCGATACGTCCGAAACCGTTAATTGCTACCTTCGTTGCCACTGCACTAGCCTCCCTTAAGGTGTTGATTGTCGATCAGTTGTCGAGCGCGGCCACGATCTGCGGCGCGATCTTCACGGCGGTCAGGCCGAAATGGTCATAGAGTGCCTCGGCCGGCGCGGACGCGCCGAAGCTGTCGATGCCAAAGCGCAGGCCACCGATGCCGGTATGCCGTTCCCAGCCGAAGGTCGTGCCCGCCTCGATCGAAACGCGCAGCACATCATAGGGCAGCACGTCATCCTTGTAGGATTGCGGCTGCGCCTCGAAATGCGCCCAGCTCGGCATCGACACGACATCGGCGCCAATGCCCTGCTCTTCCAGCAGCTTGGCGGTATCGACCGCGATTTCGACTTCCGACCCAGTGGCCATGATGACCACGCGGCGATCGCCGGTCGCTGCGCGCAAGCGATAGGCACCCTTGGCGCACAGATTCTCGCTCTTTTCGGTGCGCAACTGCGGCAGATTCTGGCGGGTCAGCGCCAGCACCGATGGGCCGGTCGTATCCTTGAGCGCCAGTTCCCAGCATTCCGCCGTCTCGACAATGTCGGCCGGGCGATAGACGTCCAGATTGGGGATCATGCGCAGCGACATGACATGCTCGATCGGCTGATGGGTCGGGCCATCTTCGCCAAGGCCGATGCTGTCATGGGTCAGCACATGGATGACCCGCTGCTGCTGCAATGCGGCCAGGCGAATGCCGCCGCGCATATAGTCGGAAAAGACCAGAAAGGTACCGCCATAGGGGATCACGCCGCCATGCAGCGCCATGCCGTTCATCGCGCAGGCCATGCCGAATTCGCGAATGCCATAATAGACATAGCGACCCGAATAATCATCCTTGGTCAGCGGGCCGGTCGACTTTGTCTTGGTATTGTTGGAGCCGGTCAGGTCCGCCGAACCACCCAGCGTTTCGGGCAACAGGTCGTTGATCGCGCCCAGCGCCAATTCGCTCGCCTTGCGGGTCGCGACCTTCTGCGGCGCGGCGATCAGACTATCGATATAGGTTTCGAGCGAGAAGTCGGCAGGCAAATCGCCACCCATGCGACGCGCAAATTCGCCGCCCTTCTCGTTACTTGCGAGGCGGGCTTCCCATGCGGTGCGCGCGTCGCCGCCCTTGGCGCCGATGGCCTTCCAGGCAGCGGCAACATCTTCAGGGATGACGAAGGGTTCGGCGGTCCAGCCGAGAAATTCGCGCGCGGCGGCGACTTCGTCCGTGCCGAGCGCGGAGCCATGGACGCCCGACGTGCCCGCCTTGTTGGGCGAACCATAGCCGATCTTGGTCGCGCAAGCGACGAGCGAGGGACGCGGATCGGCAATCGCTTCGGCTAGCGCACGGCGCACATCTGCAACGTCATGGCCGTCGCACGACACGACATGCCAGCCAGTGGCGACATAGCGCGCGCGCACATCTTCGCTGCTCGACAGGTCGACCGCGCCGTCGATGGTGATCTTGTTATCATCCCACAACACGATCAGGCGGCCAAGGTTCAGGTGGCCCGCAAGGCCGATCGCCTCATGGTTGATGCCTTCCATCAGGCAACCGTCGCCCGCAATCACCCAGGTCCGGTGATCGACCAGATCGTCGCCGAACTGCGCATTCAGATGGCGCTCGGCAATCGCCATGCCGACGGCGGTGGCGAGGCCCGAACCCAACGGGCCAGTGGTCGCTTCCACGCCCGCCAGCTCGAAATTCTCAGGATGGCCAGCGCAGGGGCTATGCAACTGGCGGAAATTGGCGATGTCCTCGATCGTGGGCCGCGCATAGCCGGTCAGGTGCAGCAGGCTGTAGATCAGCATCGAGCCATGGCCGGCCGACAGGACGAACCGGTCGCGATCGGCCCATTTGGGCTGGGTGGGGTCGAACTTCAGATAATCGCTGAACAACACCGTCGCGACATCGGCCATCCCCATCGGCATCCCCGGATGGCCGCTATTGGCGGCCTGCACCGCGTCCATGGAAAGCGCGCGAATGGCGTTGGCGAGCGACTTATCAGTGACGGTCATTATGGGCGGGCGTCTTTCCTGAACGAATAGGGCGGATCGTTTGCGGGCGGGCGAACGAGTCGAGATCGCGCTTCCTTTGTCGCGTCAAGCCCCATGCGTCAACCATAGCGGGGCGCAATGCCCGTCGCTTAGGCCCAAAGACCGCTTTTGTGTGCGGCCGAATCGGGCTATGCTTGGGCCATGGCAAGCGAGCGCATGATGCTGGCGATCGGCACGCTGGAGCGGGCGATCGGTCGGCTGGAACAGGATGTGACCCATTTCGTCGCGGCCATCCCGCCCCCTGCGCCGCCGGACACCCCGCAGATCGATATGCCCGCCGCCCGCGAAGCCTTGCGATCGCTCGATCAGTTGATTGATGACCTGAAAGCCAAGGCCCATGGCTGAAACCACGCTGCACATTGCCGGACGGCAATATGACATACGCTGCCGCGATGGCGAGGAAGCGCATCTGGCGCAGTTGGCGGCGATGATCGATGGCAAGGCCCGCGCCGCGCAGCAGGGCATGTCGGGCATGACCGAAGTGCGCAATCTGCTCTTCGCCGCGCTCTTTCTGGCCGATGAAGTGACCGACCTGCGCCGCGAGGTTACCGGACGGCAGGAGAAACTGGCGCTGGAAACGCAGGATGACGATGCGGCGCAGGCGGTCGAGGCGCTGGCGGCGCGGATAGAAAAGCTGCGCGAGAGACTTGCCGCGCCGCACCCGGACGCCTAGATTGGGGATGACGGGTACTGCCTGGTACGAGCTTTAGCGAACATCCCTGAGGCGATAAGCACATCCTAGGGGGCTGTCCCTGGGCGGGTTCCGGCCCGATCTACATGGTCCCCACCTGACGTTGAGGCGTCAGAGGATCTTCCAGCACACGGCCAAGGTGGTCCCGTCACCCCTGCCAAACGCGCTCAATGATTTGGTGATGATGCCCCTAAACTATCCGATACATGCCCATCCTCCCCTCGCAGGGGAGGTGGCAGGGCGAAGCCCTGACGGAGGGGTGTCACCCTATCGAGAGGGTGATACCCCTACGGCCATCCACCTCCCCCACAGGGGGAGGATCGTTTGACGCACGGGAACACCGCAATGACCAGGCAGACATTTGAGTGAATAGCGACAGCGCCGACAAAGCCGACCTGCGCGTCCTCGCGCGCGATCAGCGGCGCGCCTTCGTCGCCACGCTTGATCCGCTGGCGCATCGGCTGGCGTTCAAGGTGTTGCCTTCCCCGCTCGCCCGGCGTCTGGCCGATGCGCGCACCGTTGCCCTCTATATGGGGCTGGACGACGAAGCCCCGGCGCAGCGGCTGGCCGCGCCCTTGATCGCGATGGGCAAGCGGGTGGCGCTACCGCGCGTGCTGGACCGGCTGGGGTCGATGGATTTCCTAGCGTGGACGCCCGACGCCCCGCTCATCCCCGGCCCGTTCCGCACCAGCCATCCCGAACCCGGCGATGGCCCGGTAACGCCTGACGCAATCATCGCGCCGCTGGTGGGGTTCGACCGCGCGCTCAACCGGCTGGGCCAGGGCGGTGGCTATTATGATCGCGCCTTCGCCCGTTTTCCTGATGCGCTGCGCATCGGCCTGGCCTGGTCGGCGCAGGAACTGGATAATGTGCCCGCCGACCCGTGGGACTTACCACTCGACATCATCCTGACCGAAGCCGAACTGATCGAAGGACCGGACGCATGAGCATCGACCCGCGCCATTTTCACCAGCCAAGCTGGCGCAAGCCCGTGGGGATGCTGGCGATCGTCGGGCTGATCGCGCTGTGGGCGGTGCTGGTGGGCAGCCTGTCGGGCCAGATCGGCACTTTGCCCATGTGGGTGCAGGTGCCCGTCTATATCTTCCTTGGCCTGATCTGGATCTGGATACTCCCGCTCAGGCGATTGCTGGCCTGGATGGAAACGGGGCGCTGGCGGCGCGGATAGGCCGTGACATAGCCTTTGTTTATCCTTATCGCTAACCGTTGAGTAACCGTAACGGACAACCCCGACTATGGGGCCGTGAGCGGTTACCGATGACGGGAGGCAAGCCATGTCCATGAACCGGCCATCAGCATTGCAGATGCTCGCCCGATGCGACTCGCGCCCTCTCCTACCGACTCCGTTCCCGACTTTGCCGGGTGGTGCCACCCCGCCACGGCAAGTCTGCAATCCGGTGGCGATTGCACAGGCTGACAGGAGGAAGCGATGGTTCCCTTGAGCAAACGGCTCTTCGCCGAAACATTTGGTACATTCTGGCTGGTCTTCGGCGGTTGCGGCAGCGCCGTACTCGCCGCGGGCTTTCCCGACGTCGGGATCGGCCTGCTGGGCGTCAGCCTGGCCTTTGGCCTGACCGTGCTGACCATGGCCTATTCGGTCGGCCATATTTCGGGATGTCATCTCAATCCGGCGGTGACGGTCGGGCTTTGGGCTGGCGGGCGCTTTCCTGTGCGCGACATCGCGCCCTATATCGTCGCGCAACTGGTGGGTGCAGTGATCGCGGCGGCAGTGCTGCTTTATATCGCCAGCGGTCAACCGGGCTATGCACTGACCGACACCGGGCTGGCGGTGAATGGCTATGGCAGCCAATCGCCTGGCGGCTATGCACTGTCGGCCGGGCTGCTGATCGAAGTGGTGCTGACCTTCGGCTTCCTGATGGTGATCCTGGGATCGACCGACAGCCGTGCGCCCGCAGGCTTTGCGCCGATCGCAATCGGGCTGGCGCTTACGCTCATCCACCTGATCAGCATTCCGGTAACCAACACATCGGTCAATCCGGCGCGCAGTACCGGCCCGGCGCTGCTGGTCGGTGGGCTGGCGATGCAGCAATTATGGCTGTTCTGGCTGGCACCGATGATCGGCGCTCTGGTCGCAGGCGGCACCTATCGCTGGCTGGCCAAAGCTCCGCTGGCCCCCGCCATCGTCGGCGATAATCTGTAGATTTTTACGAGAAGGGTCGACGCCTGGTGCGTCGGCCCGATCCTCTGCGCGGTCTGCGTCACTTGCTGTATCCACAGGCAAGTGGCGCGAGTGACGGGGCTCGAACCCGCGACCTCCGGCGTGACAGGCCGGCACTCTAACCAACTGAGCTACACCCGCGCAGGGTGACATCTATTTCCACACCAGTTCGCCAGACGATGCTGATCCGGGAACCTTTCCACTTTCCGGTCAAGGAAAGTGGCGCGAGTGACGGGGCTCGAACCCGCGACCTCCGGCGTGACAGGCCGGCACTCTAACCAACTGAGCTACACCG
>NZ_JAZDXA010000003.1:0-12160 GCF_040170545.1 Sphingobium sp. MK2 | reverse complement strand
CCCGCGTTCGGTGTGGAAGCGCCGTCTATGGGCGCGCGCCAAAACTGTCAACCGTCCGTTTCGGCTGTTTTCGCATTCTCGTCATTTTCTTTGCGCGGCGCGACCGTCAGCGTCCCCTGCTCGAACAGGAAACCGGCGATATCGGGCGTTCCCGCTGCCTGCACCACGGTCTGGATGATGATCAGCAGCGGGACGCCAAGCAGCGCACCGGGCGTCCCCCAGACCCAGCCCCAAAAGGCCAGCGACACCAGGATCAGCAGCGGATTCATCGTCAACCGCCGCCCCAGCACGGTCGGCGTCACCACATTGGCCTCGACCATGTGAAAGCCGACCTGCAAGGCGGCGGGCAGCAGCGCCACCCAGATATCGTCGAACACCATCAGGCCACCCAGCCCCAGCAGCACGGCGGCCAGCATCGGCCCGAAATAGGGAATGAAGTTCAGCAACGCGACGATGCCGCCCCACATCCAGGGCGACGGCATCCCGATCAGCCACAGCGAGACGGCGACCGCCAGCCCCAGCCCCAGATTGATCGTCGCGATGGTGATGACATAGGCCGACGTCGCATCGACCACATTCTGGATCACCCGCGCAACCGCCAGCGCGCCGTCGAAACTGTCGCGGCTGTTGATCGTGCGACGGCGCAGGCGCGTCCATCCGGCGAGGAAGAAATAGATGATGAGCAGCGCGAACACCATCTGCACGATGGCGGATGGCGCGGAGGCAGCGGCGAACTGCAGCAGCGAGCGGGGCGTATCGACCGCCGCCGTCTGCGCCGCCGCCACCGGCCCCGTCGCCAGCATCCGCACGGTTTCATCCACGAACCGCTGCAAATTGGCATAAAAGTCGATCAGCGGCGCGAGATTGGCCTGAATCTGCGGCAATCGTTCGGGCAGGATGCGGAACCAGTCGGTCGCCGGTACGATGATCAGCACCAGCGCCGTATTGGCGACCAGCAGGAAGCCGATCAGCGCCAGCAACGCCGCCAGCCCCGACGGCAACCGGCGTCGCTCCATCCACTCCAGCAGCGGCACCAGGGCAATGGCGATCACCAGCGCGGCGGTCAGCGGCAAAAAGAATTCCGCCCCCGCCCGCAACGCAAAGGGCAGCGCGATGACGAGGCCGATGCCCGCCGTCAGCGCGATCGACGCCAGCAGCCGGTCGCGCCTGCGGTTGATTTCCTGTTGTTCGCCGACTGTCACGACTGTCCGATTCGCCAAAGATTTCGCCCAGATGTGCGCTGCCCGTCGCGGGCCGTCAATTTGCAAAGCGATGCCAAAGTGCGTGCAGGAAAATCAGGCCCTTAACCAAATATTCGGCCGCCCTGTCTATGTCCGCCATCGGGGACGGCGACAACGGGGCTTTGGCATGAAGACGGCCACAGGATCAGCGCTGGGCGCGCTGGCGATCATCATCGGCGCGCAGGCGGCGCAGGCGCAACCCGCCGTGCGGGTCGACACGCAGATGTTCGTCGAGCGCGTCAGCACCGACGTCAACGGCCGCACCCGGCGTATCCTCGCCAGCGCCGATCGCGTCGCACCGGGTGACCAATTGATCGTCATGGTCCATTGGCGCAACCAGGGCGGCGAACCGCTGCGCGACTATGCGCTGGTCCGTCCGCTGCCCAAGGGGGTGGAACTGGACCCCTCCGACCCAGCCTTGCAAGTGTCCGTTGACGGGGGCGTGCGGTGGGGACGCATGGCGCAACTATGGCTCCCGACGCCGCTCGGCGGCGTGCGCCGCGCCGTCCCCGCCGACATCACCCATATCCGCTGGACCCTCCCCGACAGCGTGCCGCCGGGCCAGACCGGACGGCTCAGCTACCGCGCGACGATACGCTGAACGGATTGTGCAACGCAATAACAGCGCTTGAGCCGGGCAAGGCGACAGGTTAGGGCCGACGGCCTAACCGGAGACCCCTCTGATGCCCAAAGATGCAGAGCGCGCCTATCTTGCCAATATCGGAGAGGATGGCGCTCATCACTCGCTGCATAAGCCCTTTTCCGATCCTTATTGCGGACTGGAACTGGCATCCATCGGTTTCATCATGGGCCTGCTGCCTTCGCCCCCCGCCCATATCTTGGACATGGGCTGCGGTGGCGGATGGACAAGCCAGTTCTTCGCCCGCGCCGGATACACCGTCACCGGACAGGATATCGCCCCTGACATGATTGCGCTGGCGCAGGAGAATGCGCGGATCAACGGCGTTGCCGACCGCACGACCTTTGTTTGCAGCGACTTTGAAAATCTCGATCTGGATGGTCAGTTCGATGCGGCGATCTTTTTCGATGCGCTCCATCATGCCGACGACGAAGCGCTGGCGATCCGCAGCGCCTATCGCGCCTTGAAGCCAGGCGGGATGCTCATCACCCATGAACCGGGCGAAGGGCATAGCACAGCGCCAGGGTCGATCGAGGCCATGGAACGATATGGGGTCAATGAGCGCGACATGCCGCCGCATCTCATCATGGCGCGCGGCCGGGAAGCAGGCTTCACCGGCTTTCGCGTACTGCCGATGCCCCATGTCCTGCAGGATATTTTCTACACGCCGCGAACTTACCCGAACCGGCGACTGAGCGCGCGGCGCTGGCGCATGACCAAGCGGGTGCTGAAGCTTCTCTTCGAGCCTGACCTGAAACAGGGTGCCATCGTCGTCCTGACGAAATAGGCACCCTGCCCCTTTATCAATCCACGAACAGGAAAGCGGGCGCTTCCAACAGCTTGCGCACGGCCTGCACGAAGCTGGCCGCGTCGAAGCCATCGACCACGCGATGATCGCAACTGATCGACAGGTTCATCAGCTTCGCCGCGACGATCTCTTTGCCCCGGAACATCGGCCGTTCGATCACCCGGTTGGGGCCGATGATCGCGACTTCGGGCCGGTTGATGACCGGCGTGGTGGCGATGCCGCCCAACGGCCCCAGCGAGGTCAGCGTCAGCGTGGAGCCGGACAATTCCTCCGACTTCGCCTTGCCGGTGCGCGCGGCGTCGGCGAGGCGGCGGATTTCGGTGGCGAGCTGCCAAACATTGCGGTTCTGGGCATCGCGGATCACCGGCACCATCAGCCCTGCATCGGTCTGCGTCGCAAGGCCGAGATGCACCGCCCCATGGCGCGTGACCACGCCCGCTTCGTCATCATAACGGGCGTTGAGCATCGGAAAATCGGGCAGCGCCTTGCACAAAGCGACAATCAGCAGCGGCAGCATGGTGAGCTTGGGCCGATCCCCGCGCCCGTCATTCAACTGCGCGCGCAACTCTTCCAGCGCCGTGACGTCGATTTCCTCGACATAGGTGAAGTGGGGAATATGGCGCTTGGACGCCGCCATATTCTCGGCGATGCGGCGCCGCATCCCGATGACCTTGATCTGCTCGTCCGGCCGCGTGGCCGACCGCCCCGCCGGACGATAGCCCTCGCCCTGCCCGTACAACAGGAACGCATCGAGATCGGCATGACGGACATGCTCGCCACTCGCCTTCACCTGCGCCAGGTCGATGCCGAGATCCTTCGCGCGGGCACGGACGGCGGGGGATGCGAGGATGGGTGATCTGGCCTTCTCCCCCTCCCCTTCAGGGGAGGGGGGCGGGGGGTGGGGCGGTTCGGCAAGCGGCGCGCTATCGTCGATAGGCCCCACCCCAACCCCTCCCCTGAAGGGGAGGGGCTTTTCAGCTTCTGCTAAATCAACGAAACCCGGAACCTCCGCCTCAACCGAAGGCGGCGGCGGCGCAGCTACCTCGTCGCCCTCGACCTCGATCTCCACCAGCATCGCGCCGATCGGGATCTGGTCGCCCGGCTCACCCGCCAAGCGGACGACGATGCCCGCCACCGGACTTTCCATCTCGACCGTCGCCTTGTCGGTCATCATGTCGGCGATCGGCTGGTCTTCCTCGACCCGATCCCCGACCGCGACATGCCAGCCGACGATCTCGGCTTCCGAAATGCCTTCGCCGATATCCGGCAGCTTGAATGTAAAAAGGGCCATAAAAAGCTCCGTTCGTGTCGAGCGAAGTCGAGACACTTGACTTGAAACTGCGCTTCCGTTTCTCGACTTCGCTCGAAACGAACGGAAGCTGGGTGAAGGCTTAGTCCTTCATGATCTTGGTAATGGCTTCTCGGATACGCACCGGGCCGGGGAAATAGGCCCATTCCAGACTATGCGGATAGGGCGTGTCGAAGCCGGTGACGCGCTCGATCGGCGCTTCGAGATGATAGAAGCAACGCTCCTGCACCTGGGCCAGCAATTCCGCGCCAAAGCCGCTGGTCCGCGTCGCCTCATGCACGATCAGGCAACGGCCTGTCTTTTTCACCGACGCCTCGATGGTGTCGATGTCGAGCGGGATCAGGGTGCGCAGATCGACGATGTCCGCGTCGATGCCCATAGCCTTGACCGTATCCTCAACAACATGGACCATCGTGCCATAGCAGAGGATCGTCAGCGCCTCGCCCGCCCGCACGATGCGCGCGGTGCCCAGCGGAATGCGATAATAGCCGGTCGGCACCTGCGCATCTGCATGCCCGGCCCAGCTTTTGGCCGGCGTATCATAATGGCCGTCGAACGGGCCGTTATAGATGCGCTTGGGTTCGAAGAAGAGCGTCGGATCATTATCCTCGATCGCTGCGATCAACAGCCCCTTGGCGTCATAGGGGGTGGACGGGATCACCGTCTTGATCCCCGAACAATGGGTGAAGATGCCTTCGGGGCTTTGGCTGTGCGTCTGACCGCCGAAGATGCCCCCACCAAAGGGCGACCGCACCGTCATCGGCGCAGTGAACTCCCCCGCCGACCGATAGCGCAACCGTGCCGCTTCCGACACCAGTTGGTCGAGCGCGGGATAGATATAGTCGGCAAACTGGATCTCCGGCACCGGCCGCAGGCCATAGGCCCCCATGCCCACCGCCACGCCAATGATCCCGCATTCGGTGATCGGCGTGTCGAATACGCGGTTCTTGCCATATTTCTGTTGCAAGCCCGCCGTGGCGCGAAACACGCCGCCGAAAAAGCCGACATCCTCGCCCATCACCACAACGGTCGGGTCGCGCTCCATCATCACGTCCATGGCGCTGTTGATCGCCTGGATCATGGTCATCTGTTGCATATTTGATGTGTCAGTCATGGCACTTCCTTCCCTCTCCCTTGAGGGTCGGCCAGAGGCACGTGGCTCTGGCCGAGGTTGCGCAGACTTGGCGGCTCTGCCGCCTAGTCGAAGCTGGGAGAGGGTGAACGGCGGCGAGGAAAGGCAAGGGTATAGCCCCCTCTCGAACCTCCGCTAGGCGGCAAGCCGCCAAGCTACGATATCCTCTCCCCGCCGGGGAGAGGGGAAGATGGTGCGCCATCACAACCCCGCCGCCTTCCACTCATCCAGCATCTGCTGCTGCTGTTCCTTCAAATGCCGGGGCATTTCCTCGAACACATCTTCGAACATCGACTCCATCGGATGATGGTGCAGGCCATGACCCAATATGCCGTTCTTCTCCGCTTCGCGCGCGGCGTCGCGGACATATTCGGCCAATTCCTTGTCCATCGCGGCGTGCCGCTCTTCGTCCCAGATGCCCAAGCCGATGCAATGCTGCTTCAACCGCGCGATCGGGTCGCCCAGCGGCCACAGGCTGCTTTCCTCCGCCGAACGATAAGCGGTCGGATCATCCGACGTGCTATGCCCTTCGACGCGATAGGTGAAATGTTCGATCAGCGTCGGCCCGGCATTGGCCCGCGCCCGGTCGGCGGCCCAGCGCGTCGCGGCATAGACCGCCAGCACGTCATTGCCATCGACCCTTAGGCCCGCAATCCCATAGCCGATCGCCCGCGCCGCGAAGGTCGTCGATTCCGCGCCCGCAAAGCCAGAAAAACTGCTGATAGCCCATTGATTATTAACGACATTCAGGATCACCGGCGCGCGATAGACGCTGGCAAAGGTGCAGGCCGAATGGAAATCGCCCTCCGCCGTCGATCCCTCGCCGCACCAGGTCGCCGCGATGCGCGTGTCGCCCCGCGCCGCACTCGCCATCGCCCAGCCGACCGCTTGCGGATATTGGGTGGTCAGATTGCCGGAAATGGAGAAGAAGCCCGCCTCGCGCGCCGAATACATGATCGGCAACTGGCGGCCCTTCAGCCGATCGCCCTTGTTGGAATAAATCTGGTTCATCATGTCGATGATGGGCCAATCGCGCGCGATCAATATGCCCTGCTGGCGATAGCTCGGAAAACACATGTCGTCGCGCGACAGCGCCAGCGCCGCGCCAATCGACACCGCCTCCTCGCCCGTCGACTTCATATAGAAGCTGGTCTTGCCCTGTCGCTGGGCACGGAACATCCGCGCGTCGAACGCGCGGGTCAGCGCCATCGCGCGCAGCATCCGCAGCAGCGTTTCGGGCGGCAGCTTGGGGTTCCACGCCCCCACGGCCGCACCCTCTTCGTCCAGCACGCGCACCAGGCCATAAGCCATGTCGCGCATCGTCGCGGGCTGCGCCGCCTCGTCCGGACGCGGCGCGGCATCGGCAGCAGGAATGTCGAAATGGGTGAAATCGGCGCTCTCGCCCGGCCGGGCTGGCGGCTCGGGCACATGCAGGCGCAACGGGGGCAGGTTGCGCCCCGGTTCGCCTTGCGCGGCTCCGATATCATGCGGATCGGTCATCCTGCCTCCTATGCTGCGTTGCAATAATATTGCTTGTATTGGATATTAAATTACAACGCCGAGAAAGGCAAGCGTCCCTTACCCAATTTTTCCAAAATCTATGTCCGCCTCGCTGTCCGCTTCAAACGGCGACGGGCGCGGAAATGTGGGATTGCGGCGCATAATCGACCACCTCGAAATCCTCGATGGCATAATCGAAAATGGATGAAGGTCGGCTTTTGATCCGCAATTTCGGCGCGCCCGAAGGCATGCGACTCATCTGCTCCTCCACCAGCGCGGCATGGTTGAGGTAGAGATGCACATCGCCCCCCTGCCAGACGACCTCGCCCGGCTCCAGATCGCATTGCTGCGCCAGCATCCGGGTGATCATCGACAGGCCGAAAATGTTGAAGGCAAAGCCCAGGCCCAGGTCGCAACTGCGCTGGAACAGCAGGCCGTTGAGCTTCCCGTTCGACACCTGAAACTGATAGGTCATATGACAGGGCGGCAGCGCCATCTGTGCCACTTCAGCGACGTTCCAGCCGGTGAACAGCAAGCGGCGCGACCCCGGCGTCGCCCGGATAGCCTCCACCAGCGCGGCAATCTGGTTGTGGCCCTTCTCGGCCCGGCGATACAGCCCCTCGCCCGCCGGTTCGTAGCGCGGCCAGTTCACCCATTGCGCGCCATAGACCGGCCCCAAATCGCCCCACTCCAGCGCAAAGCCCTCATCCGCGATGATCCGCGCCTCGAACGCATCCCGGTCGATCGTCTCGCCCGTCGCCTTGCGATAGGCGTCGAGCGGCCAGTCGGTCCAGATATGCACCCCCTGCCGCACCAGTTCGCGGATATTGGTGTCGCCGGTCAGGAACCACAGCATCTCGCGCGCCGCCGCCTTCCAATAGACTCGCTTGGTGGTGAGCAGCGGCACCGCATCGTCCTTGAGCGAGAAACGCATCGTCGCGCCCAGGATCGACCGGGTGCCAACCCCGGTGCGGTCGATCCGCTCGTCGCCATACCGCCAGATATGCCGCATCAGGTCGAGATATTGCTGCTCATAATGGGGCGTGTCGGGCAAGGCGCTGGTCCTGTCGGAATCGAATCTGTGATCCACAGGCTTTAGCGCATCGGGGCATCGCTCCGCCCCGTAAAAAAAGCGTCGCTCGCCGCTTGCCAGCCCGAAAACCCGTCTCTATAGGCTGCGGCCTGCCTTACGGGGTCGCTTCACGGCGGCGTCGGCATCGGTCGGGGAATAGCTCAGCCTGGTAGAGCACTGTCTTCGGGAGGCAGGGGCCGGAGGTTCGAATCCTCTTTCCCCGACCACATTTCTTCACAGCTTCGAACAGATCAACCCCTTGCGGGGGAACGCCTTCCCGCGCGCGTCATTCTTTTCGCGCACCCGCGCGACTGGGGCGCTTGCATCCCTCTGGCCAGCCGCTTTCGACAGATGTCATATGTCGAAAGCGGCGACCCCCATGTTGTTCGAATGTAAAAGATATTTGACCCGCCGCCTCCGCCCGGCGATGATCCCGGCCATCGAACGGTCGTCCGGCCGCTTCCCAAACACAATCCGACCCGCATCATGCGGGCATTCCGCAGGTGGGAGACGAACCTTGCATAGACGTGATTTTCTGGCCTTTGGGGCCATGGGTGTTGGGGGGCTTGTCCTCCCATCGATGTTCGGCAAGGTCATTGCCGCCGAAGAATTGAACAGCGCGATCGACGTCGCCGTCAAGAAGGCGCTGGCCGACGCCGCGATGAACGCAGCCAAGAGCGCGGGCGCATCCTATTGCGACGTGCGCGTCGGCCGCTACCTGCGCCAGTTCGTCATCACCCGCGAACGCAATGTCGAAAATGTCGTCAACACCGAATCGAGCGGCGTGGGTGTCCGTGTGCTGGCCGACGGCGCCTGGGGCTTTGCCGCGACCAATGCGATGACCACCGATGCCGTGGCCAAGGCCGCGCAGCAGGCCGTCGCCATCGCCAAGGCGAACGCCCCGACCCAGACCGCCCCGGTTCAGCTCGCCCCGGTCAAGGGCGTCGGCGAAGTGTCGTGGCGCACGCCGATCGCCAAGAACAGCATGACCGTGCCGATCAAGGACAAGGTCGACCTGCTGATGGGCGTCAACGCCGCCGCCATGGATGCAGGCGCGGACTTCATCAGCTCGATCCTGTTCCTGGTGAACGAGCAGAAATATTTTGCCAGCACCGATGGCAGCTATATCGACCAGGATGTCCATCGCATCTGGGCACCGATGGAAGTCACCGCCGTCGACAAGAAGACCGGCAAGTTCCGCGTCCGCGACGGCCTGTCCGCACCCATGGGACTCGGCTTTGAATATCTCGACGGACGCGCGGCGGACAAGACCGTCGGTCCCAATGGCATCATCAGCTACGGCATGTCCTACGACATGAAGGAAGACGCCATCGCCGCGACCAGGCAGGCGCGCGAGAAGCTGACCGCCAAATCGGTCAAGCCTGGCAAATATGATCTGGTGCTCGACCCCAATCATCTCGGCCTCACCATCCACGAAACGGTCGGCCATCCGCTCGAACTGGACCGCGTGCTCGGCTATGAAGCCAATTATGCCGGCACCAGCTTCGCGACGATGGACAAGCTCAAGGCCAATTTCCAATATGGCAGCGACAAGGTCAACATCGTCGCCGACAAGACCCAGCCAGGCAGCCTGGGCGCGGTCGCCTATGACGATGAAGGCGTAAAGACCAAGAAGTGGGATCTCATCCGCAACGGCAAGCTGGTCGGCTATCAGGCCACCCGCGATCAGGCGCATATCGAGGGCAAGAGCGAAAGCGACGGCTGCTCCTACGCCGATAGCTGGTCCAATGTGCAGTTCCAGCGCATGGCCAACATCTCGCTGGAACCCGGCAAGGACAAGATGAGCGTCGCCGACATGATCGGCAATGTCGAGGATGGCATCTACATCCTCGGCCGCGGTTCCTTCTCGATCGATCAGCAGCGCTACAACGCCCAGTTCGGCGGCACGCTCTTCTACGAGATCAAGAACGGCAAGATCACGCAGCCGCTGGAGGATGTCGCCTATCAGATCAGGACGCCCGAATTCTGGGCCGCCTGCTCGGCGATCTGCGATTCCAGCGACTATCGCATGTTCGGCTCCTTCTTCGACGGCAAGGGACAGCCTTCGCAGGTTTCCGCCGTGTCGCACGGGTCATCGACCACCCGCTTCGACGGCATTAACGTCATCAACACCGCGCGTTCGCTCGGCTGATCGCTCAGGGGAGTTAGTATAATGGGCATCTTTACCGAAGCACAGGCGAAGGACATTCTGACCAAAGTGGTCGCCATGTCGAAAGCCGACGAATGCACCGCGCAACTGACCGGCCAGATTCAGGGCAATGTGCGCTTTGCGCTCAACAATGTCTCGACCGCCGGCCTGACCGACGACACCGACCTGCAGGTCCAGGTAGCCTATGGCAAGCGGGTCGGCATCGCTACGATCAACCAATTCGACGACGCCTCGCTCGAACGAGTCGTGCGCCGCGCCGAAGAATTGGCCAAGCTCGCCCCGGAAAACCCGGAATTCATGCCGGCCGTGGACAAGCAGGTCTATAAGACCAGCCCGACCTTTAGCGAAGCGACCGCCGCGATCACCCCCGTCTATCGGGCCAAGGTTGCGGCCAGCTCGATCACGGCATGCAAGGCGCAGAATCTGATCGCCGCCGGTTTTCTGAAGGATGGCCAGAGCTTCGTCGCCTTCGCCAACAGCAAGGGCAATTTCGGCTATCAGCGCTCGACCGTGCTGGACTATACCTGCACCGTCCGCACGCAGGATGGCCGGGGATCGGGCTGGGTCGGCACCGATACGCAGGATGCAACCCGCTTCAAGGTCGAGGATGATATCCAGATCGCGATGCGCAAGGCATCGGCCTCGTCCGAAGCCAGGGCGCTGGAGCCGGGCAAATATACCGTCATCCTGGAACCCATGGCCGCCGCCGGGCTGATCGGCTTCATGTTCAACTTCTTTGGCGCCCGCGAAGCCGATGAAGGCCGCAGCTTCCTGTCCAAGGCAGGCGGCGGCAACAAGATCGGCCAGCAGGTGTTCGGACCGCAGGTCAATTTCTACACCGACCCCTGGGATCCGGTCGCACCAAGCCTGCCCTGGGACGAAGACGGCGTACCGCGCAAGCGCATGGACCTGGTCAAGGACGGCAAGGTCGTCGCGCTGGATTACAGCCGCTACTGGGCGCAGAAGCAGGGCAAGGTGCCTGTCGGCCAGATGGGCAATATCCTGATGACGGGCGGCACCAAATCGACCGCCGAACTGGTGCGATCGACCCAGCGCGGCGTGCTGGTCACCCGCACCTGGTATATCCGCATGGTCGATCCGCAGACGGTGTTGCTGACGGGCCTCACCCGCGACGGCACCTTCTATATCGAAAACGGGCAGATCAAATATCCGATCAAGAATTTCCGGTTCAACGAAAGCCCGGTGATCATGCTCAACAATGTCGAAGAACTCGGCAAACCCGTCCGCGTGCCACCAGACGAAGTGTCGATGAACATCATGGTCCCGCCGATGAAGCTGCGCGACTTCACCTTCACCTCGCTCTCGGACGCGGTGTAATATTGGCGCTGACGGTTACCAGATGGACGATCCTCCCCCGGCGGGGGAGGTGGCAGCACGAAGTGCTGACGGAGGGGTGTCACCCTATCGATAGCGTGACACCCCTCCGTCTGGCTACGCCAGACACCTCCCCTTCCAGGGGAGGATCAGTAATGTTCGACGCATGACTCGCAATGATTTCCTCCGGCTGATGGCAGGCGGCCTGGCCAGCGCAATGCTGGCCCGGCCGCTCGCTGCCGCCGGGGGCTATGATTTCTGGTTCACGCGGCTGCGCTATGATTCAGGCGACTGGGATGTCGATCAGCGGATGCCGTCCAACGTCATCACCTCGCTGATCGACTATACGACCTTGCGGGTCGATCCGAAGGAGCATGTCCTGGCCCTGTCGGACCCCAAGATGCTGACCGCGCCCTTTTGTTATCTCGCCGGGCACAAGCTGGTCGAATTTTCACCCGCCGAGCGGCGCAATTTCGAACGCTATGTCCGCAATGGCGGCTTCGTTCTGGTGGACGATTGCAACCATGACATCGATGGCCTGTTCGCCCGCTCGTTCGAAGCGCAGATGGCCAAGATTTTCGGGGCCAAGGCGATGAAGACGCTGCCCAAGAACCATGGCCTCTATCGCAGCTTCTTCACCTTCGACGGGCCACCCAATACCGGCCTCGAACTCAACGGCTGGGGCGATGATCTGGTCCATGATTATCTCAAAGGGATAGAGGTAAATGGCCGACTGGGCGTTCTCTACAGCAACAAGGATTATGGCTGCGAATGGGACTATGACTGGCGCAACAAACGCTTCCTGGCCGAAGACAACACCAAATTCGCGGTCAATATCGTAATGTATGCGCTGTCGGTTTGAAGGCGCGACCGAACATCCTCCCCTGGCAGGGGAGGTGGCTGGCCGCAGGCCAGACGGAGGGGTGTTACCCTCTCGATAGGGCGACACCCCT
>NZ_JAZDXA010000045.1:0-4557 GCF_040170545.1 Sphingobium sp. MK2 | reverse complement strand
AACTCGACCCTAGCAAAATCAAGTACTTACGATCTCGTGTTCACTGCGCGTTCCGCCAGCGCTGTCCAACTTGGGCAAGAGAACAAAATCGAGCAGCCCAAGCAACAGCACGGCGTGCGGCACATAATGTTTGAACAACCTGATCATGCGTTACGCCCATTCTTCAGTCGCCATCAGGCGATACTGACAAGGTCGATTGCCTTACAATATGCTGTAAGGAAATCCGACAGTGGGCGCACCCTGCCGTAAAATGGCAAAGAATTCCTGAATCCCGCCTGACAATGAAAGGATGATCAAATCATTTGCGCAATCCATCAGCGGCGTTGCGCGCAGCCTTCTCGATCACCTGGGCGGCTTCGTCCACGGACTGGGCCGTGCCGGTCACGACATCGGCACGTTTGTCCCTACTATGATCGTTGGTGAGATAGAAGAAACCAATGGCCAAGATGAGCGCTATTGCGACCAAGGCAAATGTAATGCCGCTGCCATGTAGTCGATCGACCCCATATTTCTTGGACCGTCCGGCATCCTCATGAGGATCTATAGCCACACGCCTCTCCTTTCAAGGGAGGAGAACGAGTGGCGGAATATTATCGTTCCCGATCAGTCTTCACTTAGCGGCTCACCCCGTCCCCGGCTGAGGCGATCCACATCGTCCATGATTTCATCAAGAACGGCGGTATCGGTCGTTTCCTGGCTGCGTCGCGAGGGCAGGTCGCCGCTTTCCATAAGCAGTTCGAGTGCCGCACGACCACGAGCCACACGGCTTTTGATGGTGCCCACGGCAACGCCGCAAATCTCGGCCGCCTCTTCATAGGCAAAGCCGCCTGCGCCAACCAGGATCAGCGCTTCGCGCTGGGGTTGGGGCAATTGCAGCAGGGCGCGCTGCATGTCGCTCAATTCGACATGCTTGTCCTGGCTGGCCGGTGCCGCAAGAATGCGATCGGCCGTCAGGTCGTCCCATTCACCGCGAAAGCGCGATCGGCGCATTTGCGAAAGATAATGGTTGCGTAGGATGATGAAGGTCCAGGCGCGCATATTCGTGCCGGCCTGAAACCGGGCGCGTGCCGCCCATGCCTTAAGCAGGGTTTCCTGCACGAGATCATCCGCGACATCACGGTTGCCCGACAGGGAACGGCCAAAAGCGCGAAGATGCGGAATGACCGCGGCCAGTTCACGCTTGAAATCCGAATCCGACAGCGCTGCGCGCTCCTCGACCGGCTCCACGTCCTCATCCATGGAAACAACCCCCATATTGGCTGTCGCCCTCGCCGCAGGAACCGACGTCGTCAAAGCCATAAATGCGCCTATACCTTAAATCAGATTTTGCCAGAGGCCCAAAGCCACAAACGCGATGGTCAGATCAAAAGAACGACCAGCATCCCAATGACAACCAATGCTAAAGATATGCCGAGGACGTAGCGCACGACATGGTTCTTGGAACCGCTGCGCGCGTCTTCGGAGGTGATACGTTCTTCCTGATCTGTCATAATCTCTCCCCGATCGTTACGCATGACTAACGCAACGATCGGCGGGGAGTTCCGACAAAGCAGGATATAAGCGTAACGATCAGGCCGGCGCGGTGGCCTGATCGAAGAAGAGCGCCTGCGAAATCGCGGCCTTTACCGTGGAACGCTGGAACGGCTTGGTGATCAGGAAGGTCGGTTCGGGCCGCTCGCCTGTCAGCAGGCGTTCGGGGAAGGCGGTGATGAAGATGACGGGCACGGCAAATTCGGCCAGAATGTCCTTGACCGCATCAATCCCGCTGCTGTCATCCGCCAATTGAATGTCGGCCAGCACCAGGCCGGGACGATCAGCAAGCGCTTCGCGCACGGCGTCTTCGGCGGTTACTGCAATGGCGGTAACTTCATGGCCAAGGTCGCGAACAATGGTTTCAATGTCCATCGCGATGATTGGCTCATCCTCGATGATCAAAACCTTGGCACGGGTCTGCGCTTCGATTTCACTCAGCGCTTCCTCGACCAGCCCTTCGACATCGACACTGTCCATGTCGATGAGATAGGCCACATCATCGACAGTGAAACCTTCCAACGCAGTCAGCAGCAGCGCCTGTCGCGGCAGGGGCGTCAAGCGCGCGAGGCGCGCCTGAGCAATGGCTTCGCGATCCCCATCAGCCGTCAGCGGCACATCTTCCAGATGCGCCGACGACCAGATGGCATGGAACGTGCGGTAAAGGCCAAGACGCGGATCGACGTCGGAGGGAAACTCTTCCGGCGCGGCAACGATCGCTTCGAGCGCTGCGCGAACATAGGCGTCACCATGCGTCTGGCTGCCGGTCAGTGCGCGAGCATAGCGGCGCAGAAACGGAAGATGGGGGTGTAGTTGCTGTCCAAGCGACATCGTCAATTCGTCTCCCTGCCCAAAGCGGGCCTGTTGTATCCGACACGGGGGAAGGATGGCGTAAAGGATGGAATGTCGATGCCCTGATGGCAACCCCCTTCCCTTCGATGCTCCCCGAACCGGCAGCGCGTAAAAAAACGCTAGCTTGGCCGGAACCAACGAAGGACCGATTTGTTTCGCAGTCACACGGTTTTTTCGATGAAGGTGCGTTTATCGTGACTTTAATGCGGAACGACGAATTGACGCGCCGTAAGATTCCCGCAAATACGGACTGGCTGGCGTGACAGAGATTGCTTCAGAGGGGCAGATTTTGGTTTCTTCTACCACGGAACACCGTTCGACCATGGCGGGCGAAGAGAAAAATGCGAAAAAGGCGGTTTCCTCGCGCAAAGGAAGGACCGCAAACCCGATGGACGAAGGCCATGTGTCCCAAGTGTTGCGTACCGTCTATCAACGCGCGGTGGACGAGGATATTCCCGCGGAAATGCTGGATTTGTTGAACAAGCTAGGCTGATTTTCACATGGACCGGGGCAGCCCTCCTCCGGCGGCCCGGTCGCTGACGGAACCTATCTCCCAAATTTTCAGATCTACCGGCGTCAAGATGTTTCTCATCCTGACGCTCGCACTCCTGCCACTTGGCCTGCTCGCCCTTATCGCCTCGCTTCAAGCCATACGCACTGCGGACCTTGAAAAAGAAGCGCTGCTTCGTGTCGCGGTGACGCAAAGCGCCCGCAAATTGACAGCGGACCTGCAATCGGATCGCACCGCCTTGCAACTGACCGTCGATAATCTGGCGTCAAATGGGGGCGACCGCAGCATTTGCGAGCGCCTGTCCCTGTTCCTTGCCTCAAATGATGCAGAAGGCGGACAATTTTACATCTATGATCGCGCTGGTCGTCGCTTGTGCGAGACCGGCATGCGCGAGCCTGCACAACTGAGCCTGACTAATCGCTTCGACGGGCCGCCGATCGAACTGCTCGCCAATGCGCCTTATCTGGTAAGCCGCGTCAACAGTGCAGACGAACGCATCACGGCGCTGATCTATTATTCCCGCGAGCATCTGGAAAATGTCGCCGACCCCGCAACGGCATTGCAAAATCGTAAACTGACTCTTCGTCAGGGCGACCGGCTATTCGCGATCAGTCATATTCGAAAAGACCCGCCCGGCGGAAAGAGCAGCAGCTTGTCGGCGCGGCTGGACCCTTATGATATAGAATTAACGATGACGGTACGCGAACCGCCCGCCACAGTGGCGCGACTGCTGTCGCTGTTCCTGCCGCTGGTCATGTGGTTTGCGGCCGCAGCGATTGGGTGGTTCGTGGTCAATCGCGTGCTGATCCGTCCGCTGGTAATATTGCGCCGCGCGGTTGCCGCCTATCATCCGGGCGAAGTGCTGGAACCGCTGCAACGGATGCGGACGCCAGCCCAGGAAATCGTCGATCTGGGCGAAACGTTCCGCGAAATAAGCGAGGATGTGGCGACCCATGAGGCCGAGATGGCCGAGGGGCTGGAAACGCAGCGCAAGCTGACGCGCGAAGTCCATCATCGGGTCAAAAATAACCTTCAGATCATCGCCAGCCTCATCAACCTTCACGCCCGGTCGGCGCATGAACCCGAAGCGGTCGAAGCCTATGCCTCGATCCAGCGCCGGGTCGATGCCCTGTCGGTGGTGCATCGCAATCATTTTGCCGAGTTGGAGGAAAATCGTGGTGTCGGCATTCGTCCGTTGATCAGTGAATTGTCCGCCAGTCTGCGCGGAACGGCGCCTGCCGCCGCGCGACGCTTTGCAATCCAGATCGACAGCGATAACCTCCATATCAGTCAGGATGTGGCGGTGCCGATTGCGTTCCTGCTGACCGAGCTGGTTGAACTGGCGATGATGCTCGATCCGCAGGGGTCGATGCACATTGCGGCCCACATGCTGCAAGACCAGAAAGGCCGGGCCTTGCTAAGTGTGACGTCGTCGGGCCTGCGGACGTCCGAGGCGATGACGGCCCATCTGTCGGAACGCTATGGTCGCGTGCTGACGGGCCTGTCGCGCCAGTTGCGTTCCGCGCTGGACCATGATGGCAATGACGGCCGCTACACGATCGCGATAACGATCATTCCCTAAATTCTAGAGCCGGATGACTTGAGGTTCACCGCTTTTCGTCATTGCGAGCGCAGCGAAGCAATCCATTGTGGTGCATATGGAT